>JBBRZY010000705.1:0-3046 GCA_038252885.1 Anaerolineales bacterium
CGACAACGAGGCCGCCCGCCCGCCATTGAGCTATCTGCCCTTCGGCGCGGGGCCGCGCTTCTGCGTCGGCGCGGCGTTCGCCCAACTGGAGGCGCGGGCGGTGCTGGCCGCTCTGCTGCAGCGCTTCGAGCTGGCAGCCGCGCCTGGACCCGTGCAGGCCGCGATGGGCGCGACGCTAACGCCGCACCCGGCCGTGCGCCTGACAATCCGAAAGACCACGTTATAATCGGCCCGCGCATATCCCAATCGGCCCACTCCCCGCAGAGCGACACACTCCGAATGAATGCTCCTGGCGACAGCCTTCCCACCGTAACCATCATTGGCGCTGGCACGATGGGCACCGGCATCGCCTGGTGCTTTGCGCAGGCGGGTCATGCCGTCACGCTCTACAGCCGGCAGACTGCCACGCTGGCCCGCGCCCAGGCGCGCTGGGATCAATTTCAGGCTTTATTGGTGGAAGCAGATTTAGCCGAGGCCGGGGCCGCGCCGGCCAGCGAGCGCATCGCCTTCAGCACCGACCTGGCCGCCAGCGTGCGCGCCGCCGAGTTCGTGCTGGAGTCGGTGCCGGAAGATTTGGGCTTGAAGCAGCAGTTGTTTGGCGAGCTGGAGGCGCTGTGTGGGCCGGAGACGATCCTGGCCACCAACACCTCCGGCCTGAGCATCACGGCGATTGCCAGCGCGTGCCAGACGCCGGGCCGGGTGGTGGGTATGCATTGGATCAACCCGCCGGAGATCGTGCCACTGGTGGAAGTGGTCAAGGGCGAACACACTACCGATGCCGTGCTCGACCAGGTGTGCACGGCCGCGCGGCGCTTGGGCAAAGTGCCGGTCGTCGTCCGGCACGACGTGCCGGGCTTCGCCAGCAACCGGTTGCAGTTCGCGCTGCTGCGCGAGGCGCTGCATCTGGTCGAGGCCGGCATCGTCAGCGTGGCCGATGTGGACAAGACCCTGCGCTATGGCATCGGCCTGCGCTACTCGTGGCTCGGCCCGCTCGAAACGGCCGACCTGGGCGGGCTGGAGGTGTTTGCGAAGATCGCGGGCTATCTCTTCCCGCAGCTCAGCAACGCGGCCGCCCCGCCGCCCAGCCTGACGCGCCTGGTGGAGGCGGGCCACCTGGGCCTCAAAACCGGCCAGGGCTTTTACGAGTACGATCCGAGTGAGGCGAGTGAGCTGCTCTTGCAGCGCGACCGTTACTTGATTCGGCAGAAGCAGTTGCTGGCCGCGCTCGGCCGGATGGACCGCCCCGCCGACACCGGCCCGGCCTAGTTAGTAATTCACGCCCAGCGCCGTAACCTCATAAGTGATCGGGCCGTCGGGCGCTTGCCCAATGCCATAGCTGCTCACCTGGCCCGTGGCGCCGGCCTCGACGTCGTAGGCGGCCCCTTCCGCCGCCCCCACCAGTTGGCCGTCCTGGTCATACACAAACACCCGCACCGAAATGCGATCCAAGACCCCCGCGCTGTTGTTTTTCACCGACCCGGTAATGTAAAAAATGGGGCTGTCGCCCTTGAACTTAACTTCGCTGACGCTGGGCTCGACTTCGGTGGAATAGTTCCATTCGCCGGTGGCATCTTGGGCGCTCAGTTGAATTTCAACTGAGGCCCAGTCTTCGGTCAATAGGGCGGCCTCGCACGTGTAGCACACGTTGGCCGCGATCGTTTCGCCCGGCAGGATAAAGCCTCCGCCGCCGCTGATGCCGTCCAGGAAGTACAACTCACCGGACCTCAGGATCTCGCCCGCCGCATTCAAGATGGAGGCCCAGCCCCTCGATCCGGGCGCAACTGGAAAATCGTACGGATTGTGCAGCAGCACGTTGGTGCGCGCATTGCCCTGCGAGTCGAGCCATGTTTGGGATTGCACCAACTCGAGCTCCAGCTTCGCCGCAGTCGGCTCGGGCGTGGCAGTTGGCCGGGCGGTCGCCGTGGGCGTGACGGCCTGCTCCCGTTCGGTTGGGGTGGCCGCGACGGCGCTCGGCACAGCGCTCGGGCCGCCGTTCACTTGTGTGCTCGCGGTCGCCGCCACCGGCGCGGTGGCTTCGGTCGGCGTCAGCGCCCCGCAGGCCAGCCCGGCCAGTGATAAGAGCAGCAGCCCAACGACGATTCGGCGCGAATTTTTCATGAATTGTTCCTGGTTTCTACCGTTAATGAGGCGTACCGGCCCAAGTTTGGCAAGCCGCTTTGTTTCGATCGGCGCAGAGGTCGTTCGCACCGCTGGAGCAATACTCAGGCAGTGGATTTTCGCGGGTGCTGGCCGAGGAACAGGTGCAGTTGGGCGGCGTGCTCTACCACATGCCGCAAGGCATACAGTTGCAGCTCGGCAAAGGGCAACTCGCCCCAGGCGAAGCGGCACAAGCGGTTGGCCTGCTCGGTGGTCATCGCGCCAATCGTCGCCTGGCACCGGCCGCGGCACAGCTCCAGGTAGCCGAGTAGCTCGGCGCGGGTATAGGTGCGCGGCAGGGCCTCGCCGGCCACCATCTCCACCAGGTTGAAAGGCGGCGGCGGGGCAAAGCCCTCTTCCGCCCCAGTCAGGTAAAGGTCGAGCCAGAACAGCGCGTGGTAACCCAGATACCAGAAGGCCGAGAAGCCGGCCGCCACCCACTGGTCGGGTTGGTCGGACCACAACGGCTGTTCCCACAGATCGTCCGGGCAGGCGCGCAGCGCCCGGCCCAAGTCGTCGATGGCGACGGCGTACTGCCGCCACAACATGCCGTTATCAATGATCGTCATGCCTGGCCTCCTGAGCGGTGCTGCCGCAACTGAACCACATGCCGGGCGCTCAACGACCAACTTCCAGCCGGAGCGTCACCGTATCGCCTTCCTTCAGGTCTTCGGCTTTTTGGACCATGGCTTTGATGGGCACCAGGTAGCCGCCGTCTTTAGGGATCAAGGAGGTGGTCCACTCGGTCTGACCGATCTGCACCTTGACCGGGATCACGCCCCAGCCATACGTCACGAGGTTGGCGATGGCCTTCACCTCGCGACTGGGCTGCGCCGGAACGGCCACGAAATAGTAGGGGGCCGGGCCGCGCCAGAAAATAGACTCTATC
>JBBRZY010000706.1:0-3046 GCA_038252885.1 Anaerolineales bacterium
CCATGCGCAAGCAAGGTCACAACGCCTTGGCTGTCCTGACCAGTGTTTTCAACGGCCAGCCGACCATGCCCGAACTCACCGCCTGAGTAGTTACCGAATTACGCGAATTGGGTTCGGGGCGCTAAGCGGGTTGGAGGCCGAGTTGCATCTATCGCTGGCGCAGACGGTGGCGCGGCGGCGGGGCGACCGTCGCGGTTATGTTTAAGTCCAACGATCACGTTTGCTGAAGCCGTTGTCATAGAAACATCGGGCCGCCAGGGGTAAATGGCGGCCCGATGTTGTTTGGTCGTTGGTGCAGCGTCAGTCAAAGATCAGCAATGGCGATCTATGCAGCGGGGTACTCGTAGAAGCCACGGCCAGTCTTGCGGCCGAGGTAGCCGGCGTCGACCATGCGGCGCAGGAGCGGCGCGGGGCGGTATTTGTCGTCGCCCAGGTCGCGCTGGAGAACTTCCATGACGTAGAGCACCACGTCCAGGCCGATCAGGTCGCAGAGCGTGAGGGGGCCCATGGGGTGGTTCATGCCGAGCTTCATCACCGTGTCGATGGCCTCGCGCGTGCCGACGCCGTCTTGCAGGGCGAAGACTGCCTCGTTCAGCATGGGGCACAAGATGCGGTTGGAGATGAAACCGGGCGCATCGTTGGCCTCGACCGGGGTCTTGCCCAGGCGGCGGCAGTAGTCCAGGCCGGCGGCCAGCGTGGCGTCACTGGTGGCCAGACCGCGAATGACCTCCACCAGCGACATGAGCGGCACCGGGTTCATGAAGTGCAAGCCCAGCACGCGGTCGGCGCGCTGCGTGGCCGCGCCGATCTTGGTGAGCGAGATGGATGAGGTGTTGGAGGCCAGGATGACGCCGGGCCGCGTCAGCCGGTCGAGGTCGCGGAAGATTTGCAGCTTGAGGTCGGGGCGCTCGGTGGCGGCCTCGATGACGAGGTCGGCGTCGGCCACGGCGTCGAGCGTGGCGGCGGGCGTGAGGGCGGCCAGCGCGGCGGACTCCTGCTCGGGCGTAATGCGGTTCTTTGAGGCCAGCTTGGCGAGAGAGCGCCGGATGGTGGCAACGCCCTGCTCCAGCGCGGCCGGGACCACATCAATCAGCGTGACTTGAAAACCGGCAGTGGCGCAGACCTGGGCGATGCCGTTGCCCATGGTGCCGGCCCCGACGACGGCGATGGTTTCAGACATGCAGTTTACTCCAACTCGACGGCCAGGGCCACGGCCTCGCCGCCGCCCAGGCACAAGGCGGCCAGGCCGCGCCGCAGACCACGCTGGCGCAGGGCGCCCAGCAGCGTGACCAGCACGCGCGCGCCGCTGGCCCCGAGCGGGTGGCCCAGCGCAATCGCGCCGCCGTTGACGTTGACCTTGGCCCAATCCCAGCCGGCCTCGGCCAGGGCGTAGCCATCGGCCAGCACCTGGGCGGCGAAGGCCTCGTTCAGCTCGATCAGGTCGACGTCGGCGAGCGTCCAGCCGATGTGCGCCAGCAGCTTGGGGATGGCGATGGCCGGCGCGATAAAGAGCGTCTTGGGCGCGACGGCGGCGGAGGTGTAGCCGACGATGCGCGCCAGCGGTTTGAGGCCCAACTGCTCGGCCTTGGCGCGTGAGGCGACCACCAGCGCGGCGGCGCCGTCGTTGAGGCCGGGCGCGTTGCCGGCAGTGACGCGGTTGCCGGTCTTGAAGGCCGGCCTGAGCCGGGCCAGCGCCTCCAGCGAGGTGTCGGGGCGCGGGCCTTCGTCGGCGCTGACCAGCAGCGTGGCCTTGCCGGTCGAGACCGGCACCGGCACAATCTCGGCGGCGAACTGACCGCTGGCGGCGGCGGCGAGCGCCTTGTGATGACTCTCCAGCGCGTAGCGGTCCATCGCCTCGCGCGTCACCTCGTACTCGGTGGCGATCCACTCGGCCGCGTCGCCCATCATCCATTCTTCCAGCGAGCACCACAGCGCATCGTGGATCACGGCGTCGAGCAGCGCTTGGTCGCCATAGCGCAGGCCGGCGCGGGCTTTGGGCAGCAAGAAGGGCGCGCTGCTCATGCTCTCCATACCACCGGCCACCAGCAGCGCGGCGTCGCCGGCGCGGATGGCCTGCGCGGCCGACATGACCGCCCGCAGACCCGAGCCGCAGGCCTTGTTGAGCGAGTAGGCCCCAACCGTGGGCGGCAGACCGGCGTGAAGGGCGGCCTGGCGCGCGGGGGCTTGCCCGCTGCCGGCCGCGATGACCTGGCCGAGGAGCACTTCCTCAATCTGCGCGGGCGGCACCCCGGCGCGCTCGACGGCGGCCTGCACCGCGATGGCCCCCAACTGCGGGGCGGGCACGGTCGCCAGCGCGCCCATGAACTTGCCAATGGGCGTGCGCGCGGCGGAGAGGATGACGACATCGGTGGGGGGCATGACCGCCTCCTTCTAGCCTAGCCGCTGCCCGCCGCCCAGTGCTGGCGGGCCAGGGCATAAGTCGCGCTTAAATCTTCCGGGATGACGCGCGTGCTGCCGACGGTGGCCATGAAGTTGGTGTCGCCGGCCCAGCGCGGAACGACATGCAGGTGCACATGCTCGGCGATGCCCGCGCCGGCCGCCGCGCCGATGTTCGCGCCCAAGTTGAAGGCCTGGGGCTGATACATGCGCCGCAGCGTGGCGGTGGCCGCGTTGGCGAGCGTCATGATCTCGGTCAGCGTGGGCGGGTCGAGAGCCTCAAAGGTGGGCACATGCGCGTAGGGCACGATGAGCATGTGCCCGTTGTTGTAGGGGTAGCGGTTGAGGATGACGTAGGCAAGCCGGCCGCGCTGCACGATGAGGCGCTCGGCGTCGCGGTCTTCGGCCGGATAGTCGCAGAAGATACAGCCAGCCGGCGGGCCGTCAGCGCCGCGCAGGTAGGCCATGCGCCAGGGTGACCAGAGATGGTCCATTGAGGAGGATTCTAGCAGAAAGAGGGGACTCGGGGGACTCGGGGGACTCGGGGGACTCGAGGGACTCGGGGGACTCGGGGGACTCGGGGGACTCGAGGGACTCGGGGGACTCGGGGGACTCGGGGGACTCGGGGGACTCGGGGGCCGCGGGGGCC
>JBBRZY010000707.1:0-3038 GCA_038252885.1 Anaerolineales bacterium
GCAGCAGGCGCTGGCGGCCTCGGCCCACTGCGCCTCCGGCTCCGGCTGCGGGCGGGCGTCGGCGGGCAGCAGGCTGACGCTCACGGTCAGCACCTGCTCCGGCGGCGCGTCGCCCCCAGCCACGGCGCTGGGGCTGACCACCACAATCACCGTCTGCGGCCCGCTGCGCCCGGCCGTGTCCCACACCCAGGTGAAGGTGGCCTGCAAGCGCCCGCCCAGCCCGTAGCGGTTGAAGGTGCTGCGCGCCAAGGGTTCTTCGCCGCGCGCATCCAGGTACACCCGCACCGGCGCGCCGATCCAATTGCTGGGCGCACCCTCGGCCACCACTTCAATGCTGGCGATGTCGCCGCTATACAGTTGTGGGTCCGGGTGAAAGATGACGTTGGCGGCCGTCAGCCGGTAGTCGGGGTCCGGCGTGGCGCTGAGCGCCGGCGCCGTCGGTGAGGGCGGCGCGGCCGTCAGCGTTGGCGCGGTGGTCGCCGTGGGCGGCGGCGCGGTGAAGGTCGGCGCGGCCGTGCCGGTGGGCGGTGCGATTGTCGCGGTCGGCGCAACCAGCGTCGCCGGCGTCAGCACATTGCACGCCAGCGTCGCCGCCACCAGCCACGGGAGCCATCGCCCCAATTTCATCCCGCGATTCTAGCACGGCTGCGGGGTGGAGAGAAAATGGCGCGGCGCTTAGGGTGGGGCCGCCAGCCACCCCAGCAGTGAATATCCGGTCAAAACTTCAACTGCCACGCCCTGAGTTACATCCACGATGTAAAGATGACTCGGGGCGTCATCGCCGATCCTATCTTCGACTGCAATATAGCGCCCGTCAGGCGACCAGACTGGGGCATAGAGCGGGTTAGCGGGAATACAGTAATCCACTAGAACCAATGTCTGCGTATCCAGCACAATGAGCCGGAAGTCGTCGGGCGAGTATGGCGCAGGATAGAGGCCTGGGTCCTGATTGGGCAGTGCCACCACAGCGGCGGCGATGTAGCGCCCATCTGGTGACCAGCCAAAGCGGCTAAAACTCACCTCGGTGTAGCCCTCGTTGAGATGCGTCAGGCGCGTGACCGCCCCATCGGCGGTCACTTGAAACAGCTCGTCCTGGTAGTAAGTCTCGCCCTGCTGCGGATATGCTCGGGCGGCCGGCCCAGCGTAGACCAGGCGTTGGTCGTCGGGCGCCCATCGCGGCTGCACCCGCACGCTCTCGGCGGCGGCCAACCTTGTGATTGGGCGATTGGCGGTCACATCCCACAAGACTAGACTGCCCGCCTCCCCTGGAAAAGCGACCCGCTCTAGCGCTGCGTTGAAAATCAGCCGGCTCCAATCCAGCGTCTCCCAGCCTGAGCCGGGGTAATAGTCTGTATTCACAAAGCCCTGAAAATCGGCCGGCAGGGGCGTTTCAACGCCGGAAGCAATCTCAAAGGTAATCAGATCATCGCTCAGTGCATACGGCTCATCACTGCGGGGCCGGCTAATAAGTAGGCGGTCATCATCCAGCCAGCCCGCCAATTGGCGCCACTCGGCCGGCCACGGCCAAGTCCATTGCGGCTGCCCGGTGGCATCCGCGACAACCAACTCGACGCCGGAACCGCTGGCTGCCCCCTGCAGAAAAGCAACCCACTGCCCAGATGGCGATACAAACACGCCACTGAAACTCTGAGCATCCTCAGTCAGTGGGCGCTGTTCACCGGAGGCAGGCGTGTACAACCACACGTCTTCGAACCAGTCACCTGAACTCAGGACTAGTTGTCCCTCCGGCGCGCCCCCTTGCACAAAGGCCGGCGATAGTGACAAGCATTCCCGCACCATCACCACCGCAGTCGGTAAGGGCGTCACGGTTGGCTGTATCGTCGCGGTCGGCATCGGCGTGTCGGTCGACGTGGGGAGCGGTGTCCTAGTGGCGGCTGCCACTGTCGCCGTTGCCGCCGGCACCACTGGTGTCAGCGTCGGCGCGGCTGTCGGCGTCGCCGCCTGAGCACAGCCCGCCACCGCCACTAGCCCCGCCAGCCACAACGCTTTCACCCTCACCTCTTGCATCCCCTTTTTCTCTTTCTCTTTCTTTTTTCTCTGCTCTTAAGAGCAGTACTCCACCACCACCTCATACAGCACCCGCACCCCCCACCCCAAGCCTTCCACCGGCGCGCGCTCGTCGTGCGCGTGGAACATCTCCATGAGCTTCATATCCGGCGGCAGTCGCAGCGGCGCAAAGCCATAGGTCGGCACGCCCAGCGGGGCCAGGTACTTCGCATCCGTCGCGCCCTGCATCATGTACGGCACCACCGCCGTCGCGGCCGGGTCGTGCGCCCGCAGCGCCGCCGCCATCAGGCTAAATAGCGCGGTGGTGTGCGGCGTCTCCAGCGGCGGCGACTCCATCGTCACCTCGTACTCCAACTGCTCGCCCATCACCGCCCGCAGCTCGGTCAGGAACGCGGCCGTGTCAAAGCCCGGCAGCGTGCGGCCGTCAATCACCGCCTCGGCCACCGCCGGGATGACGTTGGTCTTGATGCCGGCCGACAGCCCGGTCGGCGTGGCGGTGTTGTGCAGCAGCGCGTACAAGAACGGCCCCAGCTCCGGCCCCAGCAGGTCGGCGGCAAAGGCGCGCTCGGCCCCCTCGGCCGTCTTCAAGCTGCGCAGCAAGTCGCCCAGCGGCGTCGCCCCGGCACTCTCGGCCGTCGCATCGATCAGGCCGGCCGTCGCGGCCGTCAGGTGATAGGGCAGCCCGTGCGTCGCCAGCCGGTCCACCGCCCGCGCCAGGTGCACCACCGCGTTGTCGCCGTGCGGCACCGAGGCGTGCCCCGGTTTGCCCGTGGCCCGCACCTTCAGCCAGACCGTGCCCTTCTCGGCCACCTGCACCATATACACCGGCTTCCCGGCGAAATCCATGTTGAAGCCGCCCACCTCGCTCAGCGCGAACTCAGCTTTCAGCAAATCGGGATGGTGCTTCACCAGCCACGGAATGCCATAGCCGTCGGTCCCGCCGATCTCCTCATCCGCCGCCGCGGCGAAGATCACATCGCGCTTGAGCGCCACGCCCTGCCGCTTGAGCA
>JBBRZY010000708.1:0-3035 GCA_038252885.1 Anaerolineales bacterium
AACGGCACCAGCACCCAGCACGGGCACAGCCGCCAGCGTTGGTCGGCCGGCGCGGCGGCGAGGCAATCCATCAGCGCCGCGTTGCCGGCCACCGGGTCGAAGTGCCGGCTGTAGGTGTGGCTGACGGCCGCGCGCGCGATGCCCAGTTCGTCCATGCGCGCCACCAGCCCGGCCACATCGTGATACAGCAAGTCGGCGCTGGGCCAGCGCCCCACCTGACAGTTGACGTCGAAGAGTTCCATTGGTGAGCCTCCGCCGCCACTCTACCGCATTTTCGAGCCGCCGCGGTTGTGCGTTATAGTGGCGGCCACCCGCTTACCAGGATACCCACCCCCATGCCAGACATTAATTGGGCCGCCGTCACGGCCGAGACCGTGCAGCACTTGCAGGCCCTGATCCGGCTCGACACCACCAACCCGCCTGGCAACGAAACGCTGGCCGCCGACTATTTGGCCCAGGTGCTGCGCGCCGAGGGCTTCGACCCGCTGATCGTCGGCGCGACCGCCGCGCGCGGCAACCTGATCGTGCGCCTCAAGGGCACCGGCGCTGCGCCGCCGCTGCTGCTCTACAGCCACACCGATGTCGTCCCGACCGAGCCCGCGCATTGGTCGCACCCGCCCTTCGCCGCCGAGATCGCCGACGGCTATGTTTGGGGGCGCGGCGCGGTGGATATGAAAGACACCCTGGCCGAGCAGTTGATGGTCATGCTGCTCCTCAAGCGTCAGGGCGTGCCGCTCAACCGCGACGTGATCTTCGCCGCCACCGCCGACGAAGAGGTGGCCGGCAAAGACGGCTTCGGCGTGGCCTGGCTCGTGAAGCACCACCCCGATCTGCTGCGGGCCGAGTTCGGTCTGAGCGAAGTCGGCGGCTACAACCTCGACCTGGGCGGCCAGTCGGTCTATCTGATCCAGGTGGCCGAGAAGGGCGCGTGCTGGCTCAAGGTGCGCGCGCAAGGCCGGCCCGGCCACGGTTCGCTGCCGCACGACGACAACGCCGTGGCCCATCTGGTGCAGGCCGTCAACGGGCTGTTGGCCCAGGGTCTGCCCTACCACCTGCCGCAGGCCAGCGCCGCGTTCCTCGCCGCCGCCGCCACCGCCGCCGCGCACACCCCGCTTGGCCCGGTCTTTCAGCAATTGCGCACCCCCGCCGGCGCGGCGCGCGCCTTCGCTGGCCCGCTGCTGGGCCACCCGCTGCAGCCCTTCCTGTATGCCATGCTGCACAACACCGCCACGCCCACGGGTCTGGCCGCCGGCTACAAGACCAACGTCATCCCCAGCCGGGCCGAGGCCACCATTGACGGCCGCACGCTCCCGGGCTTCGACACCGAGCGCTTCCTGGCCGAACTGCGGCCCGTGCTGGGCGAGCACCTGACCTATGAAGTGCTGCTCGAAACGCCGCCGCTGGAGGTCTCGACCGACACGCCGCTGTTCGACCTGATGGTATCTGGCATTCAAGCCCACGACCCCGGCGCGCTGGTGGTCCCCTACGTCATGGCCGCCGCCACCGACGCCAAGTACCTGGCCCCCATCGGCGTGCCGACCTACGGTTTCGCGCCCATGCGCCTGCCGTCCGACATGCGCCTGATGGAGATGTTCCACGCCCACGACGAGCGCGCCCCCATCGAGGGTCTGGGCTGGGGCGTGCGCGTGCTCTACGACGTGGTGCGCCGCTACTGCACCGAAGCGGGGTAGCCTATCAGGCCTTTGGATCACCAAGAGTTGGATGACCAGGATATACAGACGGGAGAACACAATGGAAAACGAACACGCAGTGCCCGAGACGCAAGGTATCACGGTGCAGCTACTTGGAACGGTTGACCTTGGCCCCGAAATCGAGGGCCTGGCCGGGCGTCAACTGCGCATGCGGATGGTAACCTTCGCACCGGGCGCTGTCTTCGGCCCGCTTCACGACCATAAAGACCGGCCGGGCATGGTCTACATCATGCAAGGCACGATCACTGACCATCGCAATGGAGTGGCGAGGGAGTATGGCCCCGGAGTGGGCTGGCCCGAAGATAAGGCCACCCTGCACTGGCTTGAGAATCGCGGCCCGACGCCGGCAGTAGAGATTTCGGTCGACATCGTCAAACAGCCGTAAGCGGCGGCCCGGCATTTAACCCGGCCGCCACCTAACAAAACGTACATCCGGCGCTTTGGACGGCGCTCGCGGCCCACTTGAAACTGTGCGGCTAGTTTTCGTCGGCGCTTGCTACAACATAGCGCCTCCGTTACCCACCTGCCCAGAATCAGGCTGCCCGTCGTGGGTCGGGCGTGGGTCCGCTACAATATCTGTTGCCACGCCCCATTCGCGTAATTCGTGAAATTCGTGGCCAACGGTTTTCCACCCACCCCTAGCCGTGGTATCCTTCGCCTCATATACCCACTCACCCTCAAGGCACACTCACCGATGAAAATCGTAAGCGTCACTCCGCTGGTCATGGGCACCGCCTGGCGCAACCTCACCTTCGTCAAAGTCGAGACCGATGACGGCCTCATCGGCGTCGGCGAGGCGCGCGCCGTCAACCGCACCGACGGCGTGCTGGGCTACCTCAACGAAGCCGTCCCGCGCTACGCCCTGGGCGAAGACCCCTTCAACGTCGAGCGCCTCGTCAGCCGCATGTTCCGCGAAGACTACGCCCGCGCCGGCGAGATCACCATGACCGGCATCGCCCTGATCGAAATGGCCTGCTGGGACATCATGGGCCAGGCCCTCGGTCAGCCCGTCTACCGTCTCTTGGGCGGCGCCGTGCGCGACCGCATCAAGGCCTACGCCAACGGCTGGTACACCGTCGAGCGCACGCCCGACGAATTCGCCGCCGCCGCCCTGCGCGCCGTCGCCAAGGGCTACCGGGCCCTCAAGTTCGACCCGTTCGGCGGCGGCTTCTACGAGCTAGACCGCGCCGAAAAACTCACCTCCATCAGTCTGGTCGAGGCCGTGCGCTCGGCCGTCGGGCCAGACATCGAACTGCTCATCGAGATGCACGGCCGCTTCAACCCGCCCACCGCCGTCGAGATCGCCAACGAGCTGGCCCCCTT
>JBBRZY010000709.1:0-3027 GCA_038252885.1 Anaerolineales bacterium
AATTTTCGAGTTCGCCGGCCAAAGCCCCACCCTTCGGTGGGTGACTTGCCCCTAAAAATTCTATATGGTGAAACCGAGATTTACCACTGCCCTCGGCCTGGCAATTCGGCCAGCACCTGCCAGCGCATATTCGGTGAGGGTGACCGCCTGTTCTGAGCTCTCAGCCAACGACGTCTCACGCCACACTCAAGCGTCACATGCAACCAGGGCCAGGCGTGAGCCACCTGCTTGGCCGGAGGGCGACGGTTGGCCGGCGGCCTGGGGGTGGGGCCTAGCGCCGCCGCTGCCCTCAGTCGCTAAAGGAGAGCGTCATCTCCATGGTCGGCCTCCACTACCTGCGCCCGCCTCCTGGCTGAGCTGCGCAGCGCTCTTGGAGTGGACCCCCGCGGCGTCTACAGCCCAGACCGCCAGGGTCATCAAGGCCCGGAGTATACCTCCGGGTGCGGATCCTGCTGGTACCCTTATGGGTTACCTTCGGCCAGCGTTTGCAACCGTACCGCGATTGTCTTAATTCAATTGTACGTCAGGGAAAGGGAAAAACTCATGCTCACGACCGAAGCTGTGCAACAACTGCGGGTGACTCTGCGCGGACCCCTGGTTGGGCCGGGGGAGGCGAGCTACGACACCGCCCGCACCCTGTATAACGCCATGATCGACAAACGCCCGGCCCTGATCGCGCAATGCCGCGACGTGGCGGATGTGATGAGCGCGGTGCGGTTTGCGCGGGAACACGACCTGGTGGTGGCCATCCGGGGCGGCGGCCACAATGGGGCCGGCCTGGGTTCAGTCGATGGCGGGCTGGTCATTGACTTGTCGCCCATGAAGGGGATTCGGGTTGATCCGCGCGCGCAGACGGTGCGGGTGCAGGGCGGCTGCACCTGGGGAGAGGTGGACCACGCCACCCATGCCTTTGGGATGGCGACGCCCAGCGGCATTCTCGGCACCACCGGGGTGGGCGGGCTAACGCTGGGCGGCGGCACCGGCAACATCACGCGCACCCACGGCCTGACGATCGACAATCTGCTCGAAGTGGACTTGGTATTGGCGGACGGCAGCTTTGTGACGACCAACGCGCAGGAGCACCCCGACCTGTTCTGGGCTGTGCGCGGCGGCGGGGGCAACTTCGGCGTGGCCACCTCGTTCCTGTTCAAGCTGCACCCGATCAGCACCGTGTACGGCGGGCCGATGTTCTTTGAGCTGGCCGACGCCGGCGCGGTGATGCGCTGGTGGCACGAGTATATTCTGGAAGCGCCAGAGGCGATCAACGGCTACTTCGGCTTTCACTCGGTGCCGCCGGCGGATATGTTCCCGCGCGAACATCACCTCAAGAAGATGGGGGTGATTGTCTGGTGCTGCACGGGTGACCTGGGCCAGGCTGAAGTAGCGCTCAAACCCATTCGCAGCTTCCGCAAGCCGGCCATCGATTTTTGCGGCCCGCTGCCGTTCCCAGCGCTGCAAAGCCTATTCGATGGCCTGTATCCGCCTGGCCTGCAATGGTATTGGAACGCCGACTTCTTCATTGAACTCAGCGCCACCGCCACGGATTTGCACCTGGAGCATTTCGCTCAATCGCCCTCTATTCACTCCGCGGTGCATATCTACCCGATCAACGGGGCGGCGCACCGGGTGGGGCGCACCGACACGGCCTGGAACTACCGCGACGCCAACTTTGCCCAGGTGATCGTGGGCGTGGACCCTGATCCGGCGAACAAGGACGCCATCACCCGCTGGTCTAGCAAGTATTGGCAGGCGCTGCATCCGCACTCGGCCGGCGGCGCGTATGTCAACATGATGATGGAAGAGGGCCAGGAGCGCGTGCAGGCGGCCTATCGGGAAAACTATACCCGGCTGGCCCAGATCAAAGCCCGCTACGACCCGACCAATTTCTTCCACATCAACCAGAACATTCGGCCTTCAAGCTAGATAGCGACGATCGAGGGCCTGCCCGATCACAAAGGCAGGATTCGGCGCGCCCCGAGACAGTCCGCTCACGCCTAGTACGGCGTTGAGCCCCATCGCACAAACTCCGCTTGACCCCGGCGCTGCCAGCCCGGGGCCAGGCGAGAAGTCGATGTTTCAGCTGTGCCAAGCGCTATCCGACCCCGAAGGAGTGATATGAAGCCGTTGCGGCGCATTACGCACTTGCTCGGCCTGCTGGTGGCGGCGGGTCTGCTGCTGGCCGCGTGCGCGCCGGCGCCGACCGCGCTGCCGCCCACCGCGGCCCCCACGGCGGCGCCCCCCACCGCCATCCCGGCCCCGACCGCCGTGCCCCCCACGGCGGCTCCCACAGAATTCGTCCCCATCTTGGCCACCAGCGCCGAGCTTGACAATCCCTTGAGTGTCGCGTTGGATGCCGAGGGCAATCTCTACTTCTCGACCTGCGGCCAAATTTATGCGATTGACTCGGCGGGCATGATGACGCTCATCGCTGGAGTAGGCGGCATGGGCTTTTACTTTGGAGACGGCGGCCCGGCGCTCACGGCAGGGTTTACGTGCATCCCGGCCATCGCCTTCGATAGCGCTGGCAACCTGTGGGCCATTGACCAGCCGAACAATCGCATCCGCCGCTTGGCGCTGGGCGGCAGCATCGACTCGGTCGTCGGCAGCGGACGGGTATTCACAGGAGGTGTCACCACCACTGCCAGGAATCTCACTGGCGCATTTGCGGGCGATGGCGGCCCGGCCAACGAGGCGCAGTTGTGGTCACCCAGCGCCATAGCGTTCGACCCGCAGGGCAATCTGTACATCCTGGACAGCGAGAACTATCGCGTGCGCAAGGTAGACCCGGCTGGCATCATCACGACCATCGCCGGCGTGGGCACGTTTGGCTATTCGGGCGATGGCGGCCCGGCGACCGAGGCGCAGATGCGGGGGGGCACCCGCGGGATCACCGTGGACGCGGTGGGCAACGTCTATTTTTCTGACACCCGCAACGCGCGCATCCGCATGATCGATACAGACGGCATCATCACGACGATTGCCGGCACGGGCGAGCACGGCTTCTCCGGCGACGGTGGCCCGGCGACC
>JBBRZY010000710.1:0-3024 GCA_038252885.1 Anaerolineales bacterium
ACCGCGCCGAGCGTGTTGCGCACTTGCTCGCCGATGTTGAACGGCAGGTGATCGAGCACAAAGCCGGCAAAGCCGCCGAACACGGCCACCACGCCGCCGGCGGCGGTGCCAACGGCCTGCTGGGCGAAGTTTTCCACTGACCACAGCCCGACCTTGAGCTTGACGACCTGCTCGCCCAGCCAGGCCATAGCGTCTTTAAAGTCGGGCAGCGCGGCCTCGAAGGTGGTAAGCAGGCCGCCGGCCACATCCAGGCCGCCGCGCAGGGAGGCGGCCGGCACCGACAGGGCCGTTAGCGCGCCGGCCACGAGACCCAGGCCGCTCTCGACCACGCCATCTAGCCCGACCGCGTCGAGTTGGCCATACAGCCCAACCAATTCGGTGGTGGAGTTCAGGCGGCCGGTGGTGGCGTCGAACGTAGTTTGCAGCGCGGTCAGTTGGGCTTGCAGGTTGCTTTTGTCTTGCGCGGCGGTGCCCAGGGCCGAGGCCAGCTGCGCGTTTTGGGTGGTCGTCCCGGCCAGTTGGGTCTGCCACTCGGCGGCCTGCGCTTGCAGCACACCATACGAGAGCTCCAACGCGGCCTTGGCGGCGGTGACGGTTTCGAGTTGCAGGCCCAGGTCGCCCAGCGAGGCGGCGGTGGTAGTGGCCGCGTCCCACTCGGTCTTGGCCCAGGCGCCGCCCCCGCCCACGGCCAGCCCGGCCGCGCCCAAGCCGACCATCTTCAGCAAGAAGCGCCGGCGCTCCGATTGAAAGTCTGATACCCGCGCTTGGTCCCTGGAATTCTTCATCTTAACCTCATTCAAATATAACGACCGTTATCTAGTTTAACCCAATCCAGCCCAATTGGCTACGGTCTTTGGGTACATCTAATACAATGCTATTAGACAGAACTTTTGTTCTCTTTGCAAGAGGCAGTTTTACGGCCTAATGCTGGAGTCTACGGGGGTGGGTCGAAAAGGTTGCGGGAGGCGCGGCGCGGCTGGTGAGGCCCTTGCCCCGCCCTCAGGCGATGGCAGGCGTCGGCGCGACGGGGATGGTGAAGGAGAAGGTGCTGCCCTGCCCGACAGCGCTCTGCACGCTGAGGTGGCCGCCCAGCAACTCGATCAGCCGTTTGGTGATGTGCAGCCCCAGCCCCCAGCCGGTCTGCTCGCGAATGTTCGGCTCTTCCGAGCGGAAGAACTGGGTGAACAGTTTGGCCTGGTCGTCCGGCGAGATGCCGTAGCCCTGGTCGCTGACGTTCAGCCGCACGAACGCGCCCTCGGTCAGCGCGCTAAGCGTCAGGGGCGTGCCGGGCGGCGAGTACTTGTAGGCGTTGCTCACCAGGTTGGTCACAATCTGCACCAGCCGGGCTTCGTCGGCCAGCACCGCCGGCAACTCGGCCGGCACATCCATGGTCAGCGTCTGCTGCTTGGCGGCGATGGCGGTGCGCAACTGCGTCTGGCTGATCGCCTCTGGCAGCAGCGCGTGCAGGTCGAGCGGGCGCAGCTCCACCTTGAGCCGGCCGGTTTCGATGCGCGAGATGTCGGCCAGGTCAGACACCAGCAGCGACATGCGCTCGACGTTGTTGCGGATGGTGGCGATGAACTGGTCTTGCTGTTCGTTGAGCGGGCCGACCATCTTCAGCAGGTCGGTGTAGCCCTTAATCGACGTCATGGGGATCTTGAGCTCGTGCGACACGGTGCGCACAAACTCGCTCTTGGTGTCGTTGGCGACCTTGAGGGCGGCGTACAGCCGGGCGTTTTCCAACGCGATGGCGGCATGATCCGCCAGCCGCACCAAAAAGTCGGCCGCGGCCGTGTCGAATGGGCGGCGCTGGCGCTCGACCACAATCACGGCCAGCGGGCGGCCCTCGCGCAGCAGCGGCACCACCACGGCGGCTGGGGCGGCGCGGCTGGCCTGGCCCAACGGCGCGGTGCCCGGCCCAAAGCGCTGCGAGCTGCCGCTGGTGAAGGCCATTTGCAGGCGCGGGTGGTGGGGCGAGACGACCGTGCCCACGGCGAAGTTCTCGCCTATGGCTGGGCCGCTGCCGGCCACCACGCGCAACTGCGGCTCCTGGCCCTCTTCCATCAGCCCAATCCAGCCGTTGTCGGCCTGGCTGCGGCGCAGCGCCCAGCCCAGCATCACGCTCGCCACTTGCTCCACTTCGAGCGCCGTGTTCAGCTCGCGGTCAATCGTCTGCATGGTTTGCAGCTCGGCCAGGCGGGCGGCCAGCGCCTGATCGGTCTGGGTGTACAGGCGGGCGTTCTCAATCGCCACCGCCGCCTGCCCGGCGAACGCGCCCAGCAGGTCGAGGTCTTCTTGGGCAAAGAGCGCGTTGCGGGCCTTGTTATCCACATACAGCACGCCGGTCATCTGGCCGCGCGCCTTGAGCGGCGTGGCCAAAATCGAGCGCAGCGCAAAAGTCACCACCGAGTCGTGCTTGGCGAAGCGCGGGTCGTTGCGGGCGTCGGTGGTCACCACCGGCGTGCCGGTCTGGGCCACTTCGTGCACCACCGTCCGGCTGATCTCAAATTGGCGCTCTTCCAACGGCTCGCCGTGGGCATCGCGCGCCACGCGGAACAGCAGCGCCCCAGTCGGGTCGAACAGCATCAAAAAGCCGCGTTCGGCCCGCGTCAGCCGGATGGCCGAGTCCATGACGATGCGCAGCGTTTCATCGAGATTGAGCGACGCGCCCAATGCGTGTGACACCTGGTACAGCGCGGCCAGGCGGGCGTGTTCGGCGGATGAAACCAGGGGGCGGGTTTTTGTCATGCGTTTGGGGAGTGTACAGCAAATTGGCGATTGCGCGAAATCGGCCGCCGGAGGTCAGAGGTCAGAAGCGCAGCGCTGTTGCCGCCGTCGCGGCTCAACCGACCGGGCAGTTTATGCCAGCGCCCTTTGCCGACTGCCGCCTGGTTTTCTCTGACCTCCGACTTTCGACTTCTATCCTCTACCCCTAACCCCTAGCAGCCCGGATGCCCCGGCCGCACCTGCCACCACTCGTTGCACGAGCGCGGGTCCATAAACGCGCCCGAGTCCACAATTGCC
>JBBRZY010000711.1:0-3019 GCA_038252885.1 Anaerolineales bacterium
AAGACGCCACGCCCATGCTCGAGCTGTACCTGGCCTTCCCCTTCCAGTTGCAGCAGCCGCAGTTCGCCTTCGAGTCCACCAACGGCGTCATCCGCCCGATCACCGATCAACTGCCCGGCACCAACACCGATGCCTACACCCTCCAGCACTGGGCCGCCGCCTGGGATCAGCAGGCGGGCGTCACCTGGTGCAGCCAGGAGGCCCCCATCGTCGAGTTCGGCGGGCTGTGGCCCGGCTACGTCTCGCAGGCCCACCACGGCGCCACGCCGCCCGGCTACGGCCACGAGTTTTTGCGGGATCCCGCCGAGTTTGTGCGCGGCCACCTGTACTCCTACCTCATGGTCAACAACTTCCGCACCAACTTCGAGCCCTACCAGGTGGCGGATGTACTCTTCCGTTATTCGCTGACCACGCACCCTGGCGGCGAGCAGCCGGCCGGCGCCACCCACTTCGGCTGGGCCGCCGCCGCGCCGCTGGAGCCGGTCTTCATCTCTGGCCCGCGGCCCGGCCCGTACCCGGCGGCCACCTCGTTCTGCGCGCTCGACCAGCCCAACATCCAACTCCTCACGCTCAAGGCCGCCGAAGACGGCGACGGCGTTGTGCTGCGCCTGGCCGAGCAGGCCGGGCGCGACACCGTCGTGAACGTCAGCCTGCCCTACCTCGACATCGAAAGCGCCACGCGCCTGAACCTGGTGGAGGAAGATGGCCCCGACTTGCCCACCGACCCGCATCGCCTCCAAGTGACCGTGCCCGCCTACGGCCTCACCACCGTGCGCCTGCGTGGCCCGCACCGCTGGCCGACCCTCGCCTGGCTGGCGCGGCTCTGAGGCGTAAGCGTTAAAGCAAACGCGGCCGGCAGAGTCATGCTGCCGGCCGCGTTGGTTGCGAACAAGATTGTGCTTCCCGTTTTACGGTGTCGGCGTCTCGGTCTCGACCGGCGCGCCCTCTTCCGTCGGCGTCGGCTCCGGCGTCTTGACCACGCCGACCGACTCTTCCCACGGGTAGCGCGTCAGCGGCAGCGCGAAGTACGACTCGACCACCCGCCGGAAGATCGGCGCGGCAATGTCCGACCCCTGGCCGATGTTCGACACCCACACCGCGATGGCGATGTCGGGCTTGTCGGCCCGCTGGTCAAACGTGTAGCCCACGAACCAGGCGTGCGGTTCGGCCTGGGCGGTCTCGGCCGTGCCGGTCTTGCCGTAGATCGGAATGCGGAAAGCCCGGAAGCGATTGCGGGCCGTGCCCACCGGCTCTTGCGTCACGTTGTGCATCGCCACCTGCAGCGCCGCCAACTGCTCCGGCGTCATCGGCAGCGTGCCGGCCGCCATCGGCTGCATCTCAAACGTCGGCGCGCCGTCGGCCGGCTGAATCTTGAGCACCAACTGCGGTTGGTAGAGCGTGCCGTTGTTGCCGATGGCCGCCACCAGCCGCGCCATTTGCAGCGGCGTCACCTGCACATAGCCCTGGCCGATCGCCAGGTTCAGGCCGTCCACCACTTCCCAGGCCTGGCCAAATTTTTGCTGCTTCCAGTCGGCGTCTGGGATCAGCCCACCGATCTCGGCGATCTCCGCCAGGCCGGTCGTCTGCCCCAGCCCAAAGGCGCGCGCCGTCTGCGACAGCCAGCCTGGGTTCCAGTCGAACAGGGCCTTGCCCACATGCCAGAAGTACGGGTTGCATGAGGCTGACAAGCCCTGCGAGAGCGTCAACTTGCCGTGGCCGTCTTCCTTCCAGTCGTGCAAGACCAGCGTCGGCCCCAGCTCTTCCCACAGGCCGGTGCAGTCATACAGTGACTCGGGTGTGAACAGCCCCGAGCTAAGCCCGGCCGAGAACGTCACCAGCTTGAAGACCGAGCCGGCCGGGTAGGCGTCTTGCGCGGCGTGGTTGATCTGGCCCACGCTCACGTCGTTGCCATTGAAGAACTGCGCGTTCAGGTTGCCCGGATCAAACAGGTTGGGGTCGAAGGTCGGGCTGGAGGCCATCGCCAGTATCTCGCCCGTGTCGAGCCGCATCGCCACCACCGCCCCGGTGTAGCCGCCCAGCGCGAACTCGGCCGCCTTTTGCAGCTCAAAGTCGAGCGTGGTGTAGATGTCCTTAGACGGGGTCGGGTCGCCAAACGCCAGCGCTCGCAGCGGCTGGCCGGCGCTGTCGAGCAGCGTCAGTTGGCCGCCATTGTGTCCGGCCAAGATCGCCTCGCCCCATTGTTCCAGCCCGGTCTGGCCGATGCGCTGGTCAGACGAATAGCCGCGTGTCTGGTAGTCGGCCATCTCCTCGGGGGGGATGTAGCGCGTGTAGCCGGTCACGTGCACCGCCGCGCCGCTGCCGTAGTAGTAGCGCCCGGTGTACGGCGTCAGCCGAATGCCGGAGACGTTTTCCAAATAGGCATACTTCGCCAGTTCGGCCGCGCTGACCGTGCCCATCGGCAGATATTGGTCGGGCGGGGCGAACTCCCACTCCGCCGCGATGGCGTTGGCCGACCGCCCGAACAACCGCCCCAGGCCCACCGCCAGCGTGTCGCTGTCGGGCGAAATCTCACCTGGCACCACGCCCACCGCGAAGGCGTCGGCCGCGGTCACCATCGGCACGCCGTTGCGGTCGTACAGCGTGCCGCGGTCGGCCGGGAACGGCACCATATACAACTGCTGGCCGTTCACCAAATCCGGCCAGATCATGGCCGGCGCGTACACAATGGCCCACTGCCCGTTGGCGCGCTGCAGGTCGACCGTGACGTTGGTCTCGACCACGCCCACGAAACGCGTGGCAAAGGTCACATGCACCTGCGCCTGGGCTGTGTCGCCAGTTTCGCTCACGCCCGTAACTGTTCCGGTATAGGTGTTGGCGGTGATGATCTCGAGGTTGCTGCGGTACTGTTGCTCGAAGTCGGCCGCGCCCAACGCGCTCTGGCTGTTGGGGGCCAGCCAGCCATACATGGCCGCGTAGTCGCCGGCCTGCCAATCGTCAAAATAGTGCTGCACCACCGCCTCGGCGCTGGGCAATGGGGTGGCGGTCGGAACGGGCGTGT
>JBBRZY010000712.1:0-3017 GCA_038252885.1 Anaerolineales bacterium
CTTCAGCCCCATCCCAGCCTCCGTCTCCCCCAATCCCCCTGCCCCGAATTATAATCGCGCCACCGTGGACCTCACCGACTTTAACGATCTGCTCACCCCCACCGGCCAGGCCGCCCTGGCGGCGGCCACAGCGTTGGCCCCGACGGAGGAAGGCTTTCTGGGCCACCTGACGCGGCTGCGCAAAGACTTCGCCGCGCCGTTAGCCAAAGCCGCGCTGGAGACGGCCATCCTGCGCGTGAAGGCGCGGGCCAAGTTCAGCCGGGCGGCGGCAATGTACTTCACACGCGAGGCGCTGGAGCAGGCCACGGGCGAGCGCCTCAGCCGCTACCGCGCGGCGCGTTACGCCGGCCGGGGGCTGGTGGCCGACCTGGGCTGCGGGCTGGGCGGTGACAGCCTGGGGCTGGCCGAGCAGGGCCGCGTGCTGGCGGTGGATTTCGACCCGCTGCGGCTGGCGCTGGCGGCGCACAACCTGGCCGCCTATGGCCTGGCCGAGCGCGCCGAGTTCGAGCAAGCCGACCTGGCCGACTGGCCGCTGCCGGCGCTGGGCGGTTTCTTCTTCGACCCGGCGCGGCGGGCCGGTGGGCGGCGGCGCTTCTCGGTGGCCGACTACGCGCCACCGCTGAGCATTGTTCATCGCTGGCTGGCGCAGGTGCCGGCCGGGGGGGTGAAGATTTCGCCCGGCGTGGACCTGGCCGAGTTGGCCGGTTACGACGCCGAGGTGGAGTTCATTTCGTTGGACGGCGATTTGAAGGAGTGCGCGCTGTGGTTCGGGCCGCTGCGCACGGCCGCGCGGCGCGCGACGCGGCTGACGACCGCAGCTGAAGCGACGGCGACGCACACGCTGTTGCCCGACCCAGCGGCCGAGGCCGCGCCGCCGCCCGCCGGCCCGCCGCTGGCCTATCTGTATGAGCCGGACCCAGCCATCCTGCGCGCCGGGTTGGTGACGACGCTGGCGGCGCAGTTGGGGGCGCGCCAGCTTGACCGCGACATCGCTTACCTGACGGCCGACGCGCTGACGGTGACACCCTGGGCGCGCGCCTTTCGGGTGGAAGAGGCGCTGCCGTTTAACCTGAAGCGGCTGCGCGAACGGCTGCGGGCGCTGAACGTGGGGCGGGTGACGGTGAAGAAGCGCGGCTCGCCGTTGACGCCGGAAGACCTGATCCAGCAACTGCGGCTAACCGGCGATGAGGAGCGAATTGTGTTCCTGACGCATGTGCTCGGCGCGCCGTACGTGCTGCTGGCGCAGGCGGTTTAGGTCGCGGCGGCGGTCGGCAACTGGCCCGCCCAAACACGGTAAAGCGGCCAAGGCCACGAAGGTCAACCGGTGAGATTCCGCACCCCGCCAATTACGCTGCGTTTCTACAGGGCTGCGAGCGGGGGTTCGGAATGACAGGTAAAAGGGAAGGTCTGGTCATCCCTTTGTCTGAGCATCGACGCTAAGAACTTCCCGGCCCTGTGACCCTGTCATTTCGAACCCCCGCCTCAGGCCGTTGGCCCTCGCGCTGCCTTGGGGCGGGTGAGAAATCCCACCCTTGTCATACCCAAGCATTAGTTTTTGAGAAATCTCGCGTTCACGCCTCGCGCCTACTCGGGCCGCGGCGGCACGGCGCGGGTTTGGCCGGTGGGCTGGCGGTCAGCGGGGATCGCGCCGGAGAGCAGCGGCTCGGGGATCAGCAGCACCTGGCCGTCGTGGATGACATCGGCCTCGCTGAGGCCGTTGAAGGATTGAATGACGTTGAGCTTCGCGCCGTCGCCGTAGTAGGCCGCCGCCAGCCGCCAGAGCGTGTCGGTCGGGGCCACGCGGTGGGCCACCGTGCGTTTGCCCCACTGGCCCAGCGCGCTGACGGCGGCCGTCAGCGTGGCCGGGCTGGGCGTCTCCGGCTGGGGCTGGCCGTTGAAGGCCGCCTTGGCCCGCAGGCGGCGCACCACATCGGCCGGCACGCTTACACGCTGGCCGGCGTTCAATGGCCGGACCGAGATCAGCAGCACCCGGTCGGGGTTGCAGCGGCCGGAGGCGTCACAGTCCTCGTGGCAGCGGCTCCAGGCCGACAGGAACACGGCGTTGGGCCAGCGCCTAAAGGCCCCTTCGCCCCGGCGCGGGGCAGTCCACAGCGGGTCGTGCACCACGATGTGCTGATCGTCGTAGCCGACCACCAGCACGAAGTGCGGCCCTTTGAAGCCGCTCTGGGTAGAGACGCCCGGCTGCACCTCGGAGAACGCGCCGTAGTGCACCAGCGCGATGGCCGGCCGCGCCAGGTCGAGCAGGGCGCGCAGCTCGACCAGGCCATAGCCCATGCGAAACTCCAGCGGGGTCTGGTAGCTCTCGGCCGCCCGCATCAGTTGGGCGTTGGAGATGTAGCCCTCGGGTGTGGCCCCGGTGCGGTGAAAGACGGCGTCGGTGGTGGCGGTGACGCCCAGGGCGTTGACCAGCATCGCCAGGCAGGCCGGGCCGCAGTCGTTGCGCGAGGCGGCGGCGTCGGGGTCGTACTGCGACTTGTAGAGCAGGTTCAGCAAGACGCTCATGGCGGCGATTATAGTGTGATTGGCGGAGGGGAGGAAAGAAGGGGAATATGGGGCGGCTGCGCTAGGAACGTAGGGACCCAAGGGACTCAGGGGACTCAGGGCAGGCTGCGCTAGGACGCAGGGCGTGGTCTTCTCCTTAGACCCCCTACTGCATAATTCAACAACCCACTCGCTACCCACCGAACGCGCGACGGCCACCATGCCGTGCTAAGACTCCTTAGACCCCCTATACCCCTTCCACACACCTACTCTGAAATTACACTAGACCCCGCGCCCAGTAGCGCCCTCAGCCCAGCCCCGCATTTGCTTTGGCGGCGGCGCGATGCTATCATGCCGGCCAGTACACCTTCGGAGAGCTAACCCATGTTCGACTCAATTAAACGCGGTTTCGGCTTCTTGGGGCAGGCGATTGACCTGGCCCGGAAGGACCCCGACCTGGTTAAGCCCTCGCTGTTCGGCCTGGTGGCCAGCGCGGTGGTGGCAGTGATTGGGGC
>JBBRZY010000713.1:0-2994 GCA_038252885.1 Anaerolineales bacterium
AGGGTTACGACGTGGTCGGGCTGATGATGCGGCTGTGGGGCGAGCCAGACGCGCCCGGGAGTGTCTACAATCGCTGCTGCTCACCAGACTCGGTGGCGCAGGCGCGGCGGGTGGCCGAGATTCTCGACATCCCCTTTTACGTGATCGACGCGCAGGCCACGTTCAAGCAGCAGGTGGTGGATTTTTTCGTCGACAGCTACGTGGCGGGCGTGACGCCTAACCCGTGCCTGGAATGCAACCGTCACATCCGCTGGGAGTTCTTGCTGAATAAGGCGCTGGGCTTCGAGGCCGAGTACCTGGCGACCGGCCACTACGTGCAGGTACGCCGAGTCGAGGACGGTGACGCGCCCCGTTTTGAACTGGTGGCCGGCGCAGACCCGCGCAAAGACCAGAGCTATGTATTAAGCGTAATGGGCCAGGCGCAACTAAAGCACGCCATGTTCCCGGTGGGCAATTACACCAAGCCCGAAATTCGGCAGTTGGCGCGCGACTATGGGCTGCCGGTGGCCGAGCGAGCCGAGAGCCAGGACCTGTGCTTCCTGGCCGACAACGATTACCGCCGCTTTTTACGCGACCACGCCGGCGAGGCGATCTTGCCGGGGCCGATTGTGACGGCGGACGGAACGGTGGTGGGCGCGCATACCGGGCTGGCATATTACACGGTCGGGCAGCGCAAAGGCATTGGGGTGGTCGGGCCGGAGGCGCTATATGTGCTGGGTACGCGCCCGGAGGCCAACGCGCTGGTGGTCGGCCCGGCCGAAGAGTTGGGCAACGACCACCTGACGGCCGCCCGCGTGAACTGGGTGGCGGGTGCGCCGCCAGCCGAGCCGTTCCGAGCCGAAGTTAAGATTAGGTACAAGGCCGCGCCGGCCTGGGCCACGATCAGCCCCCTGCCCGGCGGGCGGGCGACGGTGGCGTTCGATTTACGGCTGCGCGACATCACCCCCGGCCAGGCAGCCGTCTTCTACGACGGCGCGGTTTGCCTGGGCGGCGGCATTATTCAGCGGGAGGCGCCGTGACGCTGCCAGACTTGCTCGTGGCCTTTGCCCTCAGCACAATCTATGGCGCGGGTTTTCACCTATGGATGGGCGGCTCGGCGCGGCGGCTAGCGCTGTACTTGATGGCGGCCTGGTTGGGCTTCGCGCTGGGGCACTTTGTAGGCTCGGCGCTCAATATAGCGGTGCTAAAATTGGGCCAACTGAATGTGTTTAGCGCCACGGTGGGCAGTCTGGTGGCGCTGGGCGCGGCGCGCGTGCTGGTGATGGCCGACGGCCTGACCAACCAGAAGTAATAGTGCTATCTACGGCTATATCCGTTATAATTCCGGGGATTGGATACAATAAGAAGCGATGTCAACCTCTAGCAGTTACGCGCCGCCGCCCGCGGCCAACCCGGTGCCCCCGACCGACAAGCCCGAGAGCAAGCCGCTGACGGAGGGCCAGCAGCGCCTGATCGCCATTGCCGCCATCGTGGTGGTGGTGTTGATTGTGGCCGGAGCCGTGTGGATTGCCCTGGCGCTGGTGGGCAACCCGGTGGTGGCGTCGTCAGTGCGCGACGTAGCCATCATCTTCATGGCGCTGGTGTTTCTGCTGATCGGCGTAGCACTGGTGATCTTGGTCGTGCAGTTGGCGGTGCTGACCAACATGCTGCGGCACGAGATCAAGCCGATCTTGGACTCGACCAACGAGACGGTCAACACGCTGCGGGGGACGACGGTGTTTATTAGCGAGAACCTGGTTGAGCCGATCGTGAAGCTCAACGCCTATGTGGCCGCCATTGCGCAGGTCGTGGATTCATTGGGCGCGCTGGGACGCTTTGGGCGCAAGCGCTAGTGACCGCCGGCCCGCTCGCGGCCCCGGCCCTGTGGAAATAAGGAGAAACTACCATGGCAGACAGTGACAACGAAATCGGCGCCTTCCTGACAGGCTTTATCATCGGCGGACTGGTGGGCGCGGCCGTGGCCCTGGTGACGGCGCCGCAGTCGGGCGAAGAGACGCGGACGCAAATCCGCGAGCGCAGCATTGAACTGCGCGACCGCGCGATGGAGACGGCCGAAGAGACCCGCCACCAGGCCGAAGAAGCCGCCGGCAAGGCCCGCGCCCGCGCTGAGCAGTTGGCGAGCGAGGCCCGCGCCAAGGCCGAGCAATTGGCCGCCGACGCCCGCAGCAAGGCCGAGGAGCTGCAAGAGAAGGGCAAAAACTTGCTCGAAGAGCAGCGCGGCAAGCTGGAGCAGGCGCTGGACGCCGGCAAGAAGGCGGCGCAGAAGAAGAAGAATGATATGGAGAGCGGGGCCGAAGCGGCCTAGGCACTTCACCCAGCCGTCGATAAACTGATGCGCGGTAGTCGCCTAGCGGCGCTACCGCGCATTGTGTTTAAGCCGCGAGCTCAGCCTGGGCTTCGATCAGGCCGATGAGCACGTCGCCGGCGAGGACGGCGGCGGTGCTGCCGAGGGCCTCGGCCGCCAAATTGCCGGCCAGCCCGTGCAAGTAGGCAGCGGCGACTGCGGCCTCATAGGGGGCTAGGCCTTGGGCCAGCAGGCCGGCTATCGCGCCCGCCAGCACATCACCAGTGCCGGCGCGCGCCAGGGCGGCGGTGGCGAACGGCTGCACGGTGATGCGGCCATCGGGCGCGGCGATGACGGTGTACGCGCCCTTGAGGACGACGACGTGGCCCCACTCGGCGGCGTACTTCTGGGCGGTGCCGATGCGGTCGGCGGCGATGGCGTCTTTGGTCAGACCGGTGAGCACCGACATCTCGCCGGGGTGCGGGGTGAGGACAGCGGACTTGGGCAGCTTGGCCGCCCAGCCTTCGTTCTGTGCCAGCAGCTTGAGCGCGTCGGCATCGACGACCAGGGGCGGCATGGGCGCGGAGGTTTCGAGGGCGGCGCTATCGGTGGCCGCGAAGAAACCCAGACTGCCGCGCCGGTGACCAGCCGCCTCGTCCACGCCCAACCAGCGGCGGATGAAGGCGGCCGTTTCTTTTTCCAGCCCCAGG
>JBBRZY010000714.1:0-2988 GCA_038252885.1 Anaerolineales bacterium
ATCCCCTGCAAACGCCCTGGCACCGCTTCCTCGATGAGTTAGTCGAAGCGGGCTATGAGTGGACCGAGTTGGGGCCATATGGCTACCTGCCATCCGACCTGCCCACGCTCAAGGCCGAGCTGGGTAAACGCGGCCTGAAAGTGACCGGCACCTTCGCCATGACAGCCCTGTCTGACCCAACCACCTGGCCCGAGCTAGATCGCCAGGTGCTGGGCGTGGGCGAGCTCTTGGTCGGGCTAGACGCCAAGTTCCTGGTGCTGATTGACGAGCCTTACACCGACCAGCGCACCAGCCAACCCACGCGCGCCACCCGCCTCGATGAGGCCGGCTGGCAGCGGCTGCTGGAGGCGACCAACCGCGTGGCCGCGTCGGCGCGCTCCAAGTTTGGCTTGCAAACTGTCTTTCACCCACACGCTGAAACCAACGTGGAGTATGAAGACCAGATCGAACGGCTGCTGGCCGACACCGACGACCGCCTTCAGCTCTGCTTCGACACCGGCCACCACGCCTATCGCGGCGGCGACCCGGTGGCCTTCATGCGCAAGCATCACGCCCGCATCCCCTACCTGCACCTCAAGAGCGTCGATGCCGCCATCCAGCGCCGCGTGGCAGCCGAGCACATCCCGTTTGGCGCGGCGGTCGGCCTGGACATGTTCTGCGAGTTGTCAAAGGGCGTGGTGGACTTCGCCGCCTTCCGCGACTTGCTGCGCGAGATCAACTACGAGGGTTGTGCGATCGTGGAGCAGGATATGTACCCGGCCCCCTTCGACAAACCGCTGCCCATCGCCAAGCGCAACCGCGAGTATCTGCGCCAGATGGGGCTGGGCTAAAGCCAGGACTGGTAGGGCGGGGACTGAAGGGACTGAAGGGACTGAAGGGACTCGGGGGCGGCTGGGCAAAAACCGCACAAAGGGTCAAAAGCGTTCGTTGGTGCGATTGCCTAACAAACAGCGCCCGGCCAGTCTGCTGTCAGACTGTCGGGCGCTGTGCTTTACGGTCAACTCGAATTTTTGAACGACCTGCGTAGTCTCTATCGGAGTCCCTTGAGTCCCCCGAGTCCCCCTTTTTCCCCTGCTCTACGCCACGCCGCGCCCGCGCGCCGCTTCGAGCAGGCCGTACCACTCCTCGCGGCTGAGGCTGATGTCGGCGGCGGGCAGACTGGCCTTAATGCGGTCGGCGTTAGTCGTGCCGATGATGGGCTGGATGCCGGCCGGATGGCGCAGCAGCCAGGCCAGCGCGATGGCTTCTTTGGTCGTGTTGTGCGCCTCGGCCAGGCTGGCAACTTGCGCGGCGGCCGCCTGCGCGTGGGCGGGCGCCTCGGGGGGCGGGTTAAGTACCTGGCCGTTGGCGACGGGCGCCCAGGCCTGCACCCGCACATCATGCTGGCGGCAGTAGTCGAGCGTGCCCTCGGCCGCAGTGAACGCCGGGCCGAGCTGATTAACCTGGAGCCCGTGCGTGATCAATTCGCTGCGCAGCAGGTTCAGCTCCAACTGGTTCGCCACCAGCGGCTGGCGCAAGTGTTTTTGCAGCAGCGCCATGTGGGCCGGGGCGTGGTTGCTCACGCCAAAGTAGCGCACCTTGCCGCTGGCATGCAGTTCGTCAAAGGCGCGGGCCACCTCCTCCGGCTCCACCAGCGCGTCCGGACGGTGCAGCAGCAGGATGTCCAGCCGGTCGGTTTGCAGGCGGCGCAGGCTGCCCTCAACCGTGGCCAGGATGTGCTCATAGCTGAAGTCGTAGCGGCCCGGCAAGCCCGCTTGCGGGTCGTCCTTGAAGCGGATGCCGACTTTGGATTGCAGCACCATCGTGTCGCGCAGGCCCGGCGTGGCCGCCAGCACTTCGCCAAAGGCCGCCTCCGACTTGCCGCGCGCGTAGATGTCGGCGTGGTCGAAGAAGTTGATGCCGCCCTCGCGGGCAGCGGCGATCAGGCGCGTGGCCTTGGCGCGGTCGCCGCCGGGCGCCCAGTCGCGGCCAAGCTGCATGCAGCCGTAGGCCAACACAGAGACTTCCAGGTCGGTGTTCGCCATTCGATACATTTTCATGGGGGTAATCCTTAAACGTCCAGTGGGTCGTAACAGCGGAGCTTACAGCCCCATTTTACCATCGCGCCCCGTGCGTCAAACGGCAACAGTGCTATAGTCTGCGCCGCAACCCGCAATCACCAAGACGCGCCCGCCGCCCATTGGGGCCGGGCGCACCAGCAGCATTCGAAGGCGGATCATGAACAACAGCCTGGTTGGCAAAATCGCATTGGTCACTGGCGGCGGCAGCGGCATTGGGCAGGCGGCCTGCAAGGCGTTTGCGCAGGCCGGCGCGCAAGTGATGGTGGTCGACATTAACGGCGCGGCGGCAGAGGCCACAGCCGAGGCGGTGCGCGCGCTGGGTGGGGCGGCCCACGCCGTGGCGGCCGATGTTAGCCAGAGCGCCGAAGTGCAGCGTTACGTGGCCGCCACGCTCAGCGCCTTTGGCCGGATTGACGTCTTCTTCAACAACGCCGGCATCGAAGGGCAGGTGTCGCCGCTGGCCGAGTACGACGAGGCCAATTGGGACAACGTCATCGCCATCAATCTCAAAGGCACGTTCCTGGGGTTGCGCCATGTGCTGCCGGTGATGATCCGGCAGCAGAGCGGCAGCATAATCAACTCGGCCTCGGTGGCCGGCACGGTCGGCGCGCCGGGCATGGCCGCCTATTCCGCCAGCAAGCACGCCATCCTGGGCCTGACGCGCACAGCGGCCGGCGAGGTCGGGCGGCAGGGCGTGCGCGTGAACGCCATCTGCCCCGGCCCGATTCAAACGCGCATGATGCAGTCGCTGGCCGAGCAGCTCAACCCGGCCGAGCCGGTGGCAGTCGTGCGCGCCAACACCGCCCGCAACCCGCTCGGCCGCTATGGCGAGCCGGACGAAGTGGCGCGCGTCGTCGTCTTCCTGGCCTCCGACGATGCGGCCTACGTCAACGGCGCGGCCTGGATGATTGACGGCGGGCGCACGGCG
>JBBRZY010000715.1:0-2975 GCA_038252885.1 Anaerolineales bacterium
CTATCGCTACGTCAGCCTATACGTGCTCGATGGGGAGGTGCTGCGGCTGCGCGCCCAGCTTGGTTATCTCGCCGAGCTAGTCATTGATAGCGTGCCGATCGAGCGCGGCGTGTCGGGCCGCGCGGTGCGCGAACGGCAGACTCAATTCATCCCTGATGCGACGCTCGAGCCCGCGTTCCTGCGGGCTTCGGTAAGCGTGCGCAGCGAAATTTGCGTGCCGCTGCAGACCGAGACGGCCGTGCTGGGCACCCTCAACGTGGAGAGCGACCTCGACCAGACGCTCACCCCGGCCGATGTCTCGCTGCTGCAGGTGGTGGCGGCGCAGGTGACGGTCGCTATGGTCAACGCCCAGTTGTTCGAGGCCGAGCGCGACCAGCGCCAACTGAACGAGACGCTGCGCGCCGCCAGCGTGGCGCTCAGTTCAAGCCTGGACTTTGAGCTGGTGATGGATGGCCTGTTACTCCAAGTGGAACAACTGGTGCCGTATGACGCCGCCTGCGTGATGCTCATCGAAAACGGCTGGGCGCGCTTGGTGCGCCAGCGTGGCTACGAGCAATTCGGCCCGGTGGTATCGGTCGGGCTCGACGACACGCGAATTGAGATCGCGGCCACGCCCAACCTGGTGCAGTTGATGAGCTCGGCCCACCCGCTGGTGATCGCCGATACCCGCGCCTACCCCGGCTGGCAGTCGGTGGCCGTGACGCCCTACGTCCGGTCGTGGGCCGGCGTGCCCATCGTGGCGCAGGCCGAAGTGTTGGCCTATTTCTGCCTCGAAAAGCGTGAGGTCGATTTCTACCAGCCGGAACACGCCCGCCGCTTGTCGACCTTCGCCGGCCAGGTGGCGCTGGCCCTGCAAAACGCCCGCCTGTACGCCACCCAGCGCCGCCACAGCGAAGATCAGCGCTTGCTGCTGCTGGCTGCGCGTGACTTGTCGACCGGCTTGTCGCAAGCGGCGGTGCTGTCGGCCACCGCTCGCCACATGACCGACGGGCTGCGCAACGACGGCTGCACCCTCTTTAGCTGGGACCGCGATTCGAACCGGCTGGTCACCCTGCTGGATTACGCCCGCAACGGCACCGACCCGGTGGAGCCAGTGGGCAACACGCATGCGCTGGCCGAATTTCCCGTCACCCGCCGCGTGCTCGAAGCGCGCCAGCCGGTAATCGTGGCGGTGGATGACCCCACGGCCGACCCGACCGAAGTGGCCGTGATGCGGGCCTTCGGCACCGGCCACCTGATGATGCTGCCGCTAATCAATGGCGAGATAGTCTTCGGCCTGATCGAGATCCATCGCAACATCGGCCAGCCGCCCTTCATCGACTCAGACTTGCAGTTGGCCCAGAGCCTGGCGGCTCAGGCGGCCGTGGCCTTCGACAACGCGCGGCTGCACACTGCCGTGCAGGAAAACCTGCGCGAGCTCAACGCGCTGCTGACCGCCAACGAAGCCCTGTTGAGCACGTTGGAGCTTGAGCCGCTGCTGCAAAACATCCTCGACGCCGCCATTCAAGCCGTGCCCAACGCGCAAAAGGGCACGGTGGTGCTGGTGGATGAGGCGCGCGAGTGGCTGCAAATTCGCGCCGTGCATGGCTACAGCGATGCGCGCATTTCGGGGCTGCGCTTCCGGCTCGACCAGGGCTTCTCCGGGCGGGCCTTGCGCGAGAACCAGCCGCTGCTCATTAACGACGCGGTCACCTCGGGCGAAGACAGCCTGCCGCTGCTGCCGGCGATCCCAGAGATGGCCGTCATCCGTTCGGCCATCGTCGCCCCGCTCGTGCCCAAAGGCACCTCCGAGTTGCCCTATGGCGTCATCAGCCTCGACGCGGTGCCGGTCAAAGCCTTCACCGCTGCCGACCTGCGCGTGCTGGTGGCCTTTGCCAACACCGCCGCCGTGGCGATAGACAATGCCCGCCTGCACGCCGAAGTGCAGCGCCTGGCCGTCACCGACAGCCTGACCGGGCTATCGAACCCGCGCGCGTTCGAGCACGCCCTGCTGACCGAGTTTCACCGCGCCAGCCGCTACGGCTATGCCCTGTCGCTAGTAATTATGGACATCGACTCGTTCAAGCAATACAACGACGCCTACGGCCACCCGGCCGGCAACGAGCGTCTGAAAGGCATTGCCGACATCTTGCGCGCCAACGTGCGCGACCCCGACCTGCCGGTGCGCTACGGCGGCGAAGAGTTTGCGCTGCTGCTGCCGCATACCACCAAGGACGGCGCGGTGGCCCTGGCCGAGCGCATCCGCGTGGCGGCCATCGCGGCGGCCCCCCGGCCCAACGGTGGCGGGCCAGTCTCCGGCTACAGCCTCAGCCTGGGCGTCGCCAGCTTCCCCTCCGATGCCCAAACGGCCGATGAATTGCTCATCGCCGCCGACTATGCCGAACTGCTGGCCAAACGCGGCGGCAAAAATCGCGTCGTCGCCGCCCCGCCGCTGCCGGGCGCTTCGCCCCGCAACGACTGACCGGCCGCGCTCTGGTACAATCTCGCGCCGCCATGATGCTCTTGCGTTCTGTTGCGCCATCCTCCCAGTTTTGGCCCGCCCCGGCTGGCCGAGCGACTTCGCCATGACTGGGCGCGTGACTGCTGCGGCGGTGAGCCTGTTGCTGCCGCTGGCCCTCGGTCTGGCGCTGTTGGTGGCCTGGCAGCGCGGCTTTCAGGCGGCCCTCCAAGGGCCCTATGGCCAAACCGTCAACGACGTCGTCTCGGGCGAACTGCTGCCCGGCGGCTGCGTCGGTCAAACCTTTACCGCCGACGCGCCCGGCCTCTATCGTGTGGATGTCATGCTCGCCAACTATCAGCGCACCAACATCGGCCCCCTCGTCCTGCGCGTGCGGGCCGCGCCCTTTGCCGCCGCCGATTGGGTCACCGTCAGCGTCGACATGGCCGCCGTGGTCGACAACACCTTTCAGACCTTTACCTTTCAGCCGCTGCCGCTGCCGGCGGGGGTGCGGGCCTACTTTTGCCTCGAAGCGCCC
>JBBRZY010000716.1:0-2971 GCA_038252885.1 Anaerolineales bacterium
CAGGGTCTGAAACTGCGGGTCGTCGGCCGAGAGCGTGGCCATCGCGTCCACCAGTTGGTCGTAAGCCGGATTGTTGTAGCGCGCAAAATCGACCCCGGCCGGCTGGTCGGCTGGCGGGCTGTGCCGGCTGTGGAATAACTCGAATACCGCGTAGGGGTCCACCAGGCTGGCGCCATGCCCGAAGAGATACAGGCCATCGCCGCCGGCCACCATCCGCGCTTGCCCATCTGGGCCCAGGTAGGGCGCGCTGTCGAACCCGGCCTGCCGCAACATTTCCGCGAGCACCAGGACAATATCGTTGTGAATGGAGTCGATGCCATTCACCTGGGCGTTGAGCGTCTCCCCATCCCTGGCCCAGAACCCCTCGGCATTCGGGTTGAAGCCGGCCGCGGTCATCAGGCGGGCGCTCTCGGCCAGATCGAACTGGCCCGGCTGATACTGCGCCTCCAGGGCTTTAATTGGCTGGCTATCAGCGAAGCGCTGCAAGGCGGGGTAGAGCGGAAACGGGTAAATGGTGGCGATGGGCGCGCCGCCATACAGGAGTTGGTTGAGTTTGTCTCGGTCGATGGCCAGGCTCAGCGCGCGGCGCACGCGCACATCGTCGTAGGGCGGCAGTTGGGTGTTGACCCACAGCGAGTTGGTCCACCAATCCAAATTGCCATACGGCGGCTGGTCACCCGTGAACGTGGTGATGTTGGAATTGTTCCTCAGCACGCTGGCAATCAGCGGGCCGGTCATCACTAAGGTCGCGTCGAATTCATTGTTCACCGCGCGCTGGGCGATGAGGTCCATCGGCTGGACCAGGCTGACCAAGATGACGCGTTGCACGGCGGGCAATGGGGCCAGGCCGGCCGCCACGGCCCACCAATCAGGCCGCCGGTCGTAAACCTTCTGGTTGGCGTCCCAGGCGACCAGGGTGTAGGGGCCGGAGTGCGGCAGGTCGAAGCCGCCTTCAAAAGTATGGAGGTCAGCCACCAGCCGCAGCGCATGGGCGGGGACAATCGGCAGGCCGGTGTCCATCTTGAGCGTCAGAACCTCGAACTTGAAGCGCGGCGCCGGTATTTTGAAGTGCAGCACCACCGTCTGGGCATCCAGCGCTTGATAGTCCTGCACAAATTGGACGAACGCGCTGTGATAGGCCAGGGTCTCGTCGTGCATTTGCCCATCAAACGTGAAGACCACATCGTCGGCGGTCACCGGCTGGCCATCGCTCCAGCGCGCCAGGGGGTTGAGCTTGACCGTCAGCTCGGTGAAATCGGCCCGGGTGTACTCCAGGCTGCTCGCCAGCCAGGGGATCTCGCGGTCGGTAAAGAGGCCATAGTAGGCCAGCCCCTCCCACAGCAGGCTGTTGCCCTCCTGGTGCGTGTAACCCAGACTGCCCCAGGGGTTGGTGATGCCGATGGGCGCTCGCAGCAGGGAGGCCAGGATCAACGTTCGATTGCGCGGCACGTCGGCCAAGGGCGCGGCCTTAGGTGACGGGGTCGTTGTGGCCCCCGTTGAGCCCACGCAGGCCGCCAGCAGCAGAAGTGGTAGCGCTCGTATGACCCAACTGACAGAGGTGCGCATATCGAACCGTTCCAGATAAGCAAGAAGACCCGCTGTATGGCGGGTCTTCGAGGTGGAGCTATTGTCTTGCCGATTGCCTGCCGACCATTTGTCATCGCGCGTCACACCTTGGGGAGTGTGCTGCCGAGTGTGACAGCACCATGGTAGCACCGTTTGTGCCGGCGTGCATGTTGACTAGGTGAGAACGATGGTGTTCGTGAGCCGCGTTCATTTGAAACGCCACTATTGCACCGTAATGACGACATTCCCCCGTTTGTGCCCCGCCTCGACGTACCGGTGCGCCGCGACCATTTGCTCCAACGGATAGCAGCGATCGATGACCGCTTTGACCTGGCCGGCCTCGATCACCTCCCGGATGAACGTGAGATTTTCCAGCTTTTCTTTCGTGTCGAGCTTGGCAATCGTTACGAAAACTCCGTGCGGCGTGAGCGCTCGGGCGGCTTTTGCCGGCGGCAGTTTTCCGACCGCATCAAAGATCACGTCATAGCGCTCGGCGCCGGCTGAAAAGTCCTCGCGCGTATAGTCGCTGACCCGATCGGCCCCCAGTGCTCTGACCACCTCCAGACTGGCCGTACTGCACACGGCGGTCACATCGGCCCCGAAATACTTGGCTAGCTGGAGCGCATACGTGCCGACGCTGCCGGAGGCGCCGTAGATCACAACCTTCTGTCCGCGCTGGATCTGGCCCTTGCGCAGCAGGCGCAGGGCGGTGGTGGCGCCGATCGGAACGGCGGCCGCTTGCTCGAAGCTGAGGTTGGCCGGCTTCAGCGCCAATGCGTCGGCGCGGGCACACACATATTCGGCGAAGCCGCCAAACCCGCCGGCCGAGAGGTCACCAAACACTGCGTCACCTGGCTTGAACACTGTGACCTTGCCGCCCACTGCTTCGACCCGCCCGGCGATATCAGCGCCCAGGATGGTGTTCTTGGGTTTCAGCAGTCCGTACATCAAGCGGCCCATCACTGGGTCGCCGCGCAGCCAGCGCCAATCAGCGGCGTTGACGCCCGCTGCGTAAATCTTCACCAGCACCTCATCGTCCTTGGGCGTGGGTCGGTCGACTGTCTGGCATTGCATCACATCCGGCGAGCCATACTGGGTGGAAACAATCGCGTGCATCTCGTTCGCCTGCTTTCTTTTTTCATCGGTGGGCAGCATCCGCGCCCATTGGTTGGCCGGCGACCTGGGCGGCCGCTGTTGAGGCCGCCCAGGTCGAGACGTGCGGCGCGCTAGGCGGTCGCTGCCGCGGTGGCCGGCTCAGCCCGCGGCTGACCGTAAGCCTCGGGCTGGAAGCCCTTGACGAAGAGCCAGATCGGCAGGGCCACTTCAAACAGGCCGCCCGGGATCAAGAGCAAGTCGCTCAGGTGGATCCCGAAGATTTCGGCGACCGAGCCGCCCAAGTGAATGG
>JBBRZY010000717.1:0-2969 GCA_038252885.1 Anaerolineales bacterium
CAACAACACCGCCGGGATCACTCTGGCGGCGGCGGCGCCGGCCGGGGCGCTGGGGGACGGTTCGGGCTTCTACCGCTCCGGCGAAGGCATCACCGGCATCTACAACACCATCATCTTCGGCAACGGTCTGCTGACCAACGACTGCTCGTTTACCAACCCGGCCAGCAATGTCAGCGGCCTCAACAACATGGGCGACGCCACCTGCAGCTTCATCCCCGGCTGGACCACCGACGACCCCGAGCTTGGCCCGCTGCAATACAATGGCGGCCAGAACGGCATCTTGACGCACGCGCTGTTCGCCAGCAGCCCGGCCATCGGCGCGGCCGACACCACGGTCTGCGGCGACTTCCCGGTCAACGGCGTGGATGAGCGCGATGTGCTGCGCCTGCTCGACCTGGCCTGCGACATCGGCGCGTTTGAGTTCGAAACGCTGACCTACGTCGGGCTGGTGTCGTTCACAGCCAGCGCGCAAGGCCAGACCGTCACGCTGGCCTGGAAGACTGCGGTGGAAGTGAACACCGCCGGCTTCAACCTCTACCGCGCCGCCTCGCCCAGCGGCCCGTGGGTGCAAGTGAACGCCCTGCTGATCGGCGCGCAAGGCCCGCAGGGCGGCAGCTACAGCACCCAGGATGCGCCGGGGGTAGGAGTGTGGTACTATAAGCTGGAAGACGTAGATACCGATGGGACCGGCACGCTGCATGGGCCGGTGGCCGTTACGATTGGCAGCGGAACCACTGCCAACTACCGCATCTATCTTCCGGTCGTTTCACGCTAACGAGGCTCGCATGACGAATACACAGACCAACCCCACTCCGACCCAGCCCCCGGCCAACCCGCCGGCACGGCCCGCCTATGTGGCGCCCAGCGTGGCCACCTACACCGACGCCGCCCTGTTGGAGGCGCTCGGCCCGGCCCAGGCCGGCGGCAGCTACACCGTCTTCGGCGGGCCATAACGCCGGCCGCGTACCGGCCGCCTACCACTTAGTTTGCAACAGACGCCCCCGCAACGGGGCGTCTGTTTGTTAACCACGGGCCACCCACCCTCGGCCAAAGCCGGCGACCAAGCCCCCGACATATTCCAGCACGCCGAATCCGGCCGCTATCCCAATTGACTCCGTCTCTATTTGACCTACAATGACGCCCACACCCCACCTCAGGACGCCATATGAGCGAATACGCTGTCGAACTGCGCAACGTCTCCAAGCGCTTCCCCGGCCCGTCGGGCGAAATTGTGAGCGCCGTCAAGAATGTCAGCCTGCAAATTCGGGATGGCGAATTCTTCTCGCTGCTGGGCCCCTCCGGCTGCGGCAAGACCACCAGCCTGCGCATGATTGCCGGCTTCGAGCTGCCCACCGACGGCGAAATTCTCATTCACGACAAGCCGATGGGACAAACACCGGCCTTTCAGCGCCCGGTGAACACCGTCTTTCAGCAGTATGCGCTCTTCCCGCACCTGACCATCGGCGAGAACGTGGCCTTTGGGTTGGATATGAAGCACACCGCCAAGCCCGAGATCGGCCGGCGCGTGACTGAGGCGCTGGAGATGGTGCGGCTGCCCAACATGGAAAAACGCCACCCCAAGCAGCTTTCGGGCGGGCAGCAGCAGCGCATTGCCCTGGCGCGCGCCCTGGTCAACCGGCCAGAGGTGCTGCTGCTCGACGAGCCGCTGGGCGCGCTCGACCTCAAGCTGCGCAAAGACATGCAGCTGGAGCTCAAGACGCTTCAGCGTGAGGTCGGCATCACCTTTATTTACGTGACCCACGACCAAGAAGAAGCCCTGACCATGAGCGACCGCATCGCCGTCATGAGCCAGGGCGTGGCGCTGCAAGTCGGGCCGCCCAACGAGATTTACGAGCAGCCCCGCAGCAAGTTTGTGGCGAACTTCATCGGCGAAACCAACTTCTTAGACGGCACCCTGGCCGCTCTGGCCGACGGCCTGGCCGAGGTGAGCCTGGCCGAGGGCGTGACGATTGTGGCTGCCCCGCCGACCGACCCCGCGCCGGCTGTCGGCCAAAAGGTCACGGTCGTCATTCGGCCCGAGAAGCTGCACCTGCGCGGCCGCGAGACCGACCGCAACCACCTGCCCGGCACAGTGGAGGATGTGGTCTACATCGGCACCGACACGCACTATGGCGTGCGGCTGCCCGGCGGCCAAAAGCTGCGCGTGCGCGAACAGAACATGGACGCGGCCTCGCGCCCGCTGGCGCAGACCGGCGAGGCCGTCACCATCTCCTTCCAACCGCAAGCGGCGCGCGTTCTGGTGGAGTAGCCCATGCTCAATCGAATCCGTCGCAGCCGTCGGCTGCAAGCGGCCGGCCTGCTGTCACCCGGCGTGCTTTGGCTGATCTTGTTCTTCAACATCCCCCTGCTGATCGTGCTCTTCATCAGCTTTATCGAGCGCGGCCGGGCCGGCGGCATCCGCTTCCCGCCGGTGTTCACGCTCGAAAACTACACCACCTTCTTCGACCCGCTCTATTTGGGCATCTTCCTGCACTCGCTCCAAATCGGCCTCCTCGTCACCGCCATCTGCATCCTGCTCGGCTACCCGCTGGCTTACTTCATCGCCGCCCGCCCACCGCGCTGGCGCGACGGCCTGCTGCTGCTGGTGATGATCCCCTTCTGGACCAACTTTCTGGTGCGCACCTACGCCCTCAAGCAGATCATGGGGGCCGACGGGATGGTCAATAACCTGCTGCTCGGCCTGGGCCTGATCCACGCGCCGCTCGACCTGCTGTATAACGAGTTCGCCGTCATCGTGGGCCTGGTCTACGGCTACCTGCCCTTCGCCATCCTGCCGATGTATGCCTCGGTCGAGAAGTTCAACTATTCGCTGTTGGAGGCGGCGGCCGACCTAGGCGCCAACCCGGCCCGCGCCTTCTGGCGGGTGATGCTGCCCATGACGCTGCCAGGGGTGGTGGCCGCCATTGTGCTGACGCTGGTGCCGGTGGTGGGCGCGTTCATCACGCCCG
>JBBRZY010000718.1:0-2965 GCA_038252885.1 Anaerolineales bacterium
GGACGGCCGCACGCGCTGCGACAACTGGTCGAGGCCGACTCGCGGCGCAGCTTCAGGCGACGGGCTTCGGCGTGGCAGTGGGCCAAGACTTGGTCGGTGGCTGCGTTGGGACGGCCGCACGCGCATGGTCGGCGTACGACTGGCGGGCGGTTGCTAACAGCAACGGGTTTGGTTAGGTGCGCTTAAGGCGACGGGGCGGGCCGCTCAGGCGCGGCGGCTCTTTTCTTTCTCGGCGTCTTTGTCTTTGACGATCTTGAAGTGGTCGAAGTCGCGGGCGACGATGGTGTTGGGGAAGATGCGCTGGGCTTCTTCGAGCACGTCGCGCTCGCGGTAGCGGCGGGAGAGGTGGGTCAGGAATAGCTGCTTGACGCCGGCCGCCACTGCCAGCCGCGCCGCCTGGGCGGCCGTCAGGTGGCCGAACTCTTTGGCCATGCCGGCCTCGACTTCGAGGTAGGTCGACTCGATCACCAGCGCGTCCGCGCCGCGCGCCACTTCCAGCAGGCTGTCGGTTTCGCCGCAGTCGCCCACGTGGATCAGCCGGCCGCCGGCCAGCGCCGGGCCGAGCACCTCTTCTGGGCCAATCTGGCGGCCATCGGCCAGGGTGACGGTCGCGCCAGCCACCAGGTCGCGCCGGATGGGGCCGGCCGGCACGCCCAGCGCCTCGGCCCGCTCCACCAGGAACGGCCGGTGCGACTTCTCCTCGAAGGCATAGCCGTAGCTGCCCGCGCCGCGATGCTGCACCGGGAAGGCGCTCAGGCGGAACGAGTCGTCTTCCAGCAGCAGGCCGGTCTTGACTTCTTTGAGCTGTAGGTCGAAGGGTGAGCGCGCGCCCTTGAGCACCACGCCATACAGCAGGTCGTGGATGCGGTCGAGCGCCCAGCGGCCGGCCCAGATTTCGAGCCGGTCAACCGTCTCCCAGCGCAGGAAGGTGGAGACGAGGCCGGCCAACCCGAGGATGTGGTCGAGGTGGCCGTGGGTGATGAGAATGCGCTCGAGCCGCTTGAAGCCCAGGCCGGACTGCAAGATCTGGCGCTGCGTGCCCTCGCCGCAGTCGATGAGGAAGCGGTATTCGTTGTGCGCGACGATTTGGGCCGACAGGCCGCGATGGACGGAGGGCGCTGAGGCCGAGGTGCCCAGGAAAGTTATTTCAAACAAGCGCTGACCTTACGATGTGCGACAGGGGGCGGATAGAACCAACGACCGGATTCTACCACTACTCGGTGACAAACACGCCGTTTTTGAGCGTCAGGCGCTCGATGATGCGCGCATCGTTGGGCGAATCGATCGGCGTGGTGAGCGCGGTGACGGTGATCCACTTGGCGAGCGGGCCGCGCACCACCTTCTTGGTGAGCGTGTCTTCGATCTGGAAGATGCCGGCCGAGTTGTTCATGAAGATGGTGATTTCCACCGGCATGTCTTTGCCGGGGCCGATGCGCACTTCGTCAATCGCCAGGGCCGAGACGGAGTGAATATCAATCTTGCCCAGGTCGAAGGCTTTGCGCCCGCGCCCTTTGGTGACGTCGGTGCCGTCGGCCACGCCCACCAGCCCGCCCTCAAAGGTGAGGGGCGGCGGGTCGAAGTCGTGGGTCAGGATGGCGCTGAGCATGAAGGCGCGCAGTTCGACGCGCTGCTCGACGTCGGGGTAGATGGTGGGCATGAGGCGGTCGAGCAGGTCGCGCGCCAGGCCCACGCCCAGCAGTTCGTGGTTCTTGCGGTGAATTTGATTGCCGATGTCGTGCAGCAGCGTGGCGACGCAGGTGACCAGGCAGGCGTCGTCCAGGTCGCCCGCGCCCGACACCACCACGTCGGGCTGAATGCCGGTGTTGACCAGTAGGTCGAAGATGCGCACGGCGTTGGTCGAAGTGATCAGGCCATGGGTGCGGCCGTGGTCGTTGTAGCCCAGCTTGTTGACCGACATGTAGTTGGCCATGTCCCAGTTGGCCTGGGTTTCAGGGTCGTTGATGAAGGTGGACCACAACTGGTGGGTCTTGGGATATTTGGCCCACAGCGGCTCGACGGCCGCCAGGCATTGGGCTTCCATCTCTTCATACGAGGCGGCCAGGGTGATGACGACGCCGTGGTTTTTGTAAACGCGGGCCTTGGGCTGTGATAGTTGGCGGTGAACTTCAAAATGGTCGGTCATGGTCAGTGGCTTTCTACGGGTGGCGGCAGGTACTCGCACCGATTATAAATCAGCAACCAAAACACCGGCCCCACGGCCGGGGGGCGCGTCAGGGCAGCGCGATGGTCACCGTGCCGAGGCGCTCAAGCGTGGCGGGGTCGTACAGGCCCAGGCTGAGGTGCGTGGCCCCGGCCAGCGGGATGGTGTAATGGTCGGTGATGACCTCGCCTGGCAGCCAACTGGTGGTAGGGCGTAAACCGGCGACGGGCGTCTGGTCGGCCTGGGCCAGCACCGCGCCGTCGAGGCCGAGCGCCTGCACAAAGACGGTGTAGCGCTGGTCGAGCAGGGCGCGGGACTGCCAGTAGAGCGTGAGCGTGCCGGTCTGCCCTAGCTTGGTTGGGGCGGCCGGGTCGAGGTCGTAGCCCAATAACTGCACGGCCGGGCCGAGGTCGGCGGCCAGCGGGTGCGCCATGGGCGGGACGACAAAAGAATGGTCAATGGCCGTGACGGTGACGCTGTAGGCCGGCAACTGCACCGGCAGGCCAATGGGTGCGCCGGTGGCGACGGTGTACAGGCGCATGGCGAGCGTCAGCGGGCCGGGCGGCGCGTCGGCGGGAATACGCAGGTGGTGGACGGCGCGCACCACCTCGCCGCCGCGCCAGTCGAGCACCGGGTAGTCGGCGCTGGCCGGCGGGCCGGATTGGTCCACGATGACGTCGTTATTGGCGGCGAGCAGGCCGAGGCTGAGGGTGTGGTTGGGCGGGGGGCTGGGCGGCTGCCAGAGCATCACCAGCACCAGGTCGTCGCCGGGCTGGAGCGTGCGCGGGCCGGCGGTGAGCTCCA
>JBBRZY010000719.1:0-2959 GCA_038252885.1 Anaerolineales bacterium
GGGCCACTCTGCCAGTAAAAGCAATCACATGCCAGATGAGGTTAGGCGCCCAACCCGAAGGGATAACCACTATAGAGGCAGTAGACCTCTTGCATAAGTGACCTTTCAGGCCGGTTTGAGTTCGCTGTTGTAAATGGCGGCAATCAAGTTGAAGCGAAGCGCAAAGCCTTTCCGCCGATTGCGGTAACGCTCACTCAAGATGCGATGTATTTTCAATGAGCGGATCACATGTTCGACCAGAATGCGTTCTTGCGATAGGGCCCGATTGCCCGCCTTTTGCTCGGCCGTCAGCGGATGGTGCTTGGATTTTTTGGTGGGCGTTTGACTGTTCGGGTGCAGGTCGGCCAAGCCTTGATAACCCGCATCGGCCAGACCGGAAATCTGTTTGGACATCCCACTGCGGCTGTTCTTGAACAACTGAAAATCATGCGTCTTGCCCTGGGCAAAGTCAGTGGCCACGATTGCCTTCGTCCGGCGGTTGACAATCACTTGCGCTTTTTGCGTATGGCGCTTCTTTTTGCCGCTATAGTGCCGACGTTGCTTTTTTTTGGACGTTCAATCGGCTGTTCCGTCGCGTCGATTAACACCACCTCAATCAGGGTGTCACTGGCTTGCAGAGCTTTTTTTCCCGGCAAACGAAATTGGCCCGAGCGGACGAGCGCTTGTTCCACTTTGTGGATGGTCCGACAGACGGAGGCTTCGCTAACCCCGTAGGTCAAGCCAATATGAAACTCGGTCCGGTATTCACGCCAGTACATCAGGGTCAGCAGTAATTGATCCGCCCGCGCAAGCTTCGGCGGCCGACCAAAATCTCGGAGTTCGCCTTGAATAACCGTCAGCATCTTCTCAAACGTTTTCCGCTGGACACCCGTTGACCGTTTGAAATCTTCGTCGGTGAGGGATTTGACAGTCTCGTATCGCATGCGCCTATTATGGCGCACTTATGCAAGAGGTCTAAAGTGAAAACGAATGACAAGCCCAGACGTCTGGGCCGCCTGGCTTATGCGGCGGGGCTCATGGCCTTGGGCCTGGCTTTCGCCCCCGTTTGGGCGAGTGGCGTGGCGTTGGCGGCCCCACTGGCCGCGACGGCGCCTGGCCTCGGCGCCGCCGCCAACTACTCCGCCCTGGGCAAGGCCGGGGTGACCAATGCGGGCAACTCAGTGCTGGCGGGCAGCGTCGGCGCTGACATTATCGGCTCAATCACGGGCTTTCCGCCGGGGATCGCCGGAGGCGGCCTAGTAGTCGCGCCAGAAGTGAATCAGGCCGAGGCCGATGCCAGCACGGCCGCCCTGGCCCTCACCGCCCAAGCCGGCAGCGCTACCCTGGCCGGCCCTAACCTAACCGGTGCAACCTTAGTCCCCGGCGTCTATGATGTGGGCGCAGCGCTGCTGCCGGGCGTGCTTACGTTGAATGGCCCGGGCGTCTATATCTTTCTGGCCTCGCACCTGACAGCCAGCGGTTCGGTGAGCCTGATCAACGGCGCGTCGGCCTGCAACGTCTTCTGGCACGTCGTCAGCGACGCGAACATTAACGGCGGCTCCTTTGTCGGTACCATCATCGCCGGCACGAGCGTGACGTTCGGCGACGGCGCCAGCTTGGCTGGGCGCGCCCTGGCGCTCACGGGGAATGTGACGCTGATCAACAACACCATCTCGGCCCCCGCCTGCGCCGCGCCGCCGACCGGCCCCGCCCACGTTAGCGTGGCGTATGCCTGCATCGATGACGGCCGCGTGGCCGTGACGGTGGGGCTCTCGGCTGGCGTGACGGTGTTTGGCTTGGGCGACGACATTACCGCCAGCCAGGACACCAGCGGGAACCAGATCGTGCGCTACCTGCCGCCAGGTCATTATGAGTGGCATGCCACTGCGCCCGCCGGGGCCTTCATATTGGATGTGGACCACGGCGTGATTGAGGCCGCCGAATGCACAGTCGCGACAGTGGCCGCCACTGCGGCGCCAAGCTTCCTCATCCCTGTGACCGGGGTTGACCGGGCCGAAGCGCAGGCGCTGGCCGCGCAGCAGCAAGCGCGCCTGGGCCTGGGCGCTCTGGGCTTGGGCCTGGTGGGGCTTGGGTTCGCGCTGCGCCGGAAGAAGGCGCCCACGGCCTAGCTTGAGGCTACGGCGCTGGCTTGGAATGACACCGCTGAAGCAGACCAACGCCTCAGCGGTGTCATTTGTTTAGGATCACTGCTGCGATGAAACTCCCCTGGCCCCTCCGGATGAACGTCGGCACGCTATTGATTGGTCTCGGCCTGCTCCTGGTCCTGACGGCCGCGGGAGCGAGCCTTTTGCCGGCGCCTCCCACCGATGTGCCACTCGACACAGTTGAGGCCGCGCCCCGGGCAACCAAGGGTTTTGAGCCGATCTGGGTGCCGGCGAGCAGCCTCGACCAACCCGGCTTCGCTCCCACCCTGCCGCCGCTGGCAAGCATGAGCGCTACGCCGCCGGCCCCGACGCCGACCAGCGCGGCCGCCACGCGAACCGCCCTGACCTCGGCGACGCTCGCAGCCCCAACCGCCTCCCCCACCCCCGAACCGCTTTGGAATCCCGACCGCCTGGTAATCCCGGCTATTGAACTGGATGTGCCGGTGGTGGACGCGGGCCTGACCGAAGTCACTGCGGACGGACAAGTGTACCAACAATGGTTGGCGCCAAACAAGAAAGCGGTGGGCTGGCACATGACTTCCGCAACACTGGGGGTCGAAGGCAACACCGTGCTGAATGGGCACCACAACGTCCACGGTGAGGTGTTCGGGCATCTGGTTGATCTTAAGGAAGGCGACCTGATCGAGGTCTATTCCGGCGCACAGGTGTTTGTCTACCGTATCCGGCTCATCACCATCCTGAAGGAAAGGTGGCAGCCACTGGCCGTGCGCCTCTTGAATGCGCAGTGGCTTGAGCCATCGCGCGACGAACGGCTGACTCTGGTGACTTGCTGGCCTTACACGAGCAACACCCAC
>JBBRZY010000720.1:0-2954 GCA_038252885.1 Anaerolineales bacterium
GCAGCCAATTAAATTGTATGGATGCAAATACTCACTCACCAGGAGCCGGACCCATGCGCAAGCTCGAACTAACCCGCGCGATGTACGCCGAAGCGCAGAAGTATTTGGCCGGCGGCGTTTCAAGCGACGCGCGCCGCGCCGTGCAGCCGGTGCCGCTGTATGTGGACCACGCGGCCGGGGCGCGCTTGTGGGACGTGGACGGCAATGAGTATCTGGATTATGTGCTGGGCCAGGGCCCACTGATCTTGGGGCACAGCCACCCGGCCATCGTGGCGGCGGTGCAGGCGCAGACGGCGCGCGGACAGGTCTACTCGGCGCAGCACGCGCTGGAAGTCGAGGTGGCGCGGACGGTCTGCCGCGTGGTGCCATGCGCCGAACGGGTGCGATTTAATAGCGTCGGCTCGGAGGCGGTGCACGCGGCCTGGCGGCTGGCGCGGGCCTACACCGGCCGCGAGAAGATTCTCAAGTTCGAGGGCCATTATCATGGCTGGTTCGACGCGGCGCTGTACAGCGTGCATCCGCCGCTGGACGCCGCTGGGCCGGCCGAAGCGCCCCGGCTGGTGGCAGGCTCGGGCGGGCAGGCGCGCAGCACGGCCGGCGACTTGGTGCTGGCCCCGTGGAACGACCTGGACGCGCTCAGCCGGATCATGGCGGCGCACGCGGGCAAGGTGGCGGCGGTGTGCCTGGAACCGATCTTGTGCAACACCGGCTGCATCAGCCCCCTACCCGGCTACCTGGCGGGCGTGCAGGCGCTGTGTATAGAGCACGGCTGCCTGCTGATCTTCGATGAGGTGATTACGGGCTTTCGCGTGGCGCTGGGCGGCGCACAGCAACTGCTGGGCGTGACGCCCGATCTGGCGGTGTTCGGCAAGGCGGTGGCGGGCGGCTTCCCGCTGGCGATTTTGGCGGGGCGCGCGGCAGTGATGGACCTGATCACGCGCGGCGAGGTGGGGCACGCCGGCACGTTCAACAGTAACCCGGTGGTCATGGCCGCCGCGAGCGCCGCGCTGGCCGAGTTGGAGCGGGACGGCGGGGCGGTGTACGCCCAGGTGACGGCGCTGGGGCAGCGGCTGATGGCGGGGCTGCGCCAGGCGGCGGCCGATGCCCACGTGCCGCTGCTGGTGGATGGCCCCGGCGCGGTGTTCAGCACCTACTTCACCGACCAGGCGGCGGTGAACAACTACCGCGACTTCGCGGCCACCGACCGGGCGCGCATGGGGCGGCTGCACCCGCGCCTGCTGGAGCGCGGCGTGAACATCGTCGGGCGCGGTCTGTGGTTCCTGTCGAGCGCGCACACGGCGGCGGATGTAGACCAGACTATCGCCGCGTTCGCGGACGCGCTGGCCGAGGACCAGGCGGCGGGTTAGGCGACCGCAACGATCAGCTCGATCTCGACGGCGTAGTTGTAGGGCAGCGCCAGGCCGACGGCGCTGCGGGCATGGCGGCCGGCGTCGCCAAAGACCGCCAACAGCAGGTCGCTGCAACCGTGAATGACATCTGGCGTGCGGTTGAAGTTGGGGGCGACGTTGACCATGCCAAGCACCTTGACCACCTGCGTCACGGCGTCGAGGCTGCCGGCCAGGGTCTTGATGGCCGCCAGCGCCGCGAGGGTCGCCAGGCGCGCGGCGGCGTAGCCCTGCTCGACGCTCAGGTCGCCGCCGACCAGGCCCTTGGTCTCGGTGCCGCCAAAGCTCGACACTGAGCCGGCGGTGTAGATCAAATTGCCGGTGCGCACGGCGCGCATGAACCGGCCGGTGAACAGTTCCACTGGGTCGAGGGTGTAGCCCAGGGCGGCGAGTTTAGCTTCGTAGTCAGACATATCGAGGCCTCGTTGTGTGAGTGGCTTACGCTGGCGCGTCATCGCGTGTGGCTTGATTTTCCCATTAGACGCTGAGAGGGACAAGCGGAGTGGGCGACAAACTGGCTGAAGCCGGCGGGGTGGTAGTATCGCAACTACCGCGCTGACGCGAGGGTGGGCGAGGCTAGGACCAATGGTGATCGGAGGATAAATGGCTAAGCAACTGCGGGTGGCGGTAGAAATCGGACCGAAGGGCAAGAAGGTGGCGGCGGTGGCACCGGACTGGCCGGGTCTCCAGCGTGGGGCCAAGACCGAGGCAGCGGCGATCGAAAGCTTGCTGGCCTACGTGCCCCGGTATGCACCGGTGGCGAAGCTGGCGGGGATGGAGGCCGCGTTTAAGAAGTCCGCCGGGGCTGCCGGGGCCGACGTGGTCGAGCGCTATACGGGTCCGGGCTCAACCGATTTCTATGCAATCTCGTTCGGGTATTCGAGTTTCGACAAGCAAGCCGTGTCGAGCAAAGAGTTGGAGCGCGAGCTGACGCTGATGCGGGCCTGCTGGGCGTTTTTCGACGAGGTGCGCGCGCGGGTGTCGGCTGAGCTGCAAAAGGGCCCGCGCGGCGGCGGGCGCGACCGGGAGCGCATCGTCCGGCATATCTTTCTCAACGAGCAGGACTGGGTGAAGGGGCTGGGCGTGCTCACGCCGGATGACGCGCTGCTGACTGCCGAAGGGATGAAGGCGCATCGCGACAACTACTGCAGCGGTATCCGAGACTATCACGCCCAGGGCAAGCGTCCCGGCAAGATGGGGAAATGGCCGCTGCGGTACATGATTCGGCACACGGCGTTTCACACGCTCGATCATGCCTGGGAAATGGAAGACAAGGACCTGACGCCCAAGCCAGCGTGAGGCCAGGCGCTATGCACGCCTGAGCGCTGATTCCCACGCGCGACGATCACGACGCAAAATTAGCATCGTGATCGCGCGCGTGAGGCGTTGTTTATTGGGGAAGCTACAGCTTAGCCGGCACGTCGGCTTGGGTCCAGGCGCCGTCAATCATGCGCCACATGGTGCCGGTGGGGTTGGCGTCACGCAGCTCGGGCGGCAGGCGGTCGGGGCGCACGTTGTCGAAGCACTGCAGCGCGGCGAAGCGATGCA
>JBBRZY010000721.1:0-2952 GCA_038252885.1 Anaerolineales bacterium
ACTCTCGCCCACGCGCCTGACCATCGCGCGCCGCTTGCAGCACAACCAGCAGACCGCCGTGCCGGTGACGCTCACCCGCGACACCGACGCCACCGAGTTGGTCGCGCTGCGCGAGCGCCTGCTGGCCGACCTGGCCGGGCAAGACGTGCGCCCGACCTACACCGATTTCCTGGTCAGCATCATCGCCCGCGTCTTGCCGCGCCACCCGCACTTCAACGCCACTTTCGACGGCGAAGCCTTGGAGCAATTTGAGGCCGTGCACATGGGGTTGGCGGTGGACACCGAGCGCGGCTTGCTCGTGCCGGTGCTGCGCGATGTGGCGCACCTGGGCCTGACCGCCCTGGCGCGCGCCCGCACCGCGCTGGTGAAGCGCACAGTGGCGGGCGCAGTCACGCCCGGCGAACTGGCCGGCGGCACGTTCACGCTCACCAACCTGGGCGCGCAGGGCATCGACGCTTTCACGCCGCTGCTCAACCCACCGCAGGTCAGCATCCTGGGCGTCGGCCGCCTCCGGCCGGTGGCGCTGCCGGTCAACGGCGTGTTGGCTGCGCGTCAGGCGATGTTCCTCTCGCTGACGTTCGATCACCGCGCCGTGGATGGCGCACCGGCCGCGCGCTTCCTCAGCGACCTCGCCGCGCTGATCGAGCATCCCGAGCGCATCTGGCTGTAGTGGCAACGGACCCACGCCCGACCCACGACGGGCAGCCTGATTCTGGGCAGGTGTGAAACGGATATTCCGTGGCTTAGAGCGCCTTCCTAAATGACTTGGGCCGGTTTGACGTTGGTCATCATCACGGGCGCAGTATCACAGCGCTGTAGGGGCGTTCAACTGAACGCCCCAGACCGGCTACTACCGACCGGCGTAATTCATTCAGGCAACCATCATGGAGCAACGACGACTGGTTAGTAAAGTCAAACCAAGTTGCTCATTCGAAGTAGGACAATTTCTACGCATACTGTCTGTATGCACCCACTGAAGTTCCCGTCTGACCATTTCATCCGCCTGATTCCGGGCTGCTGCCCGTCGAGCTTTGCTGTGCCTGCCACCCTGATGACGGCGGATGACGATCATGACGTTTTGGAAGGCATCGCTGGCGCGAGTGACGACGATGACGTTCTGGAAGGCATTGCTGGCGCGGATGACGATCATGACGTTCTGGAAGGCATTGCTGGCGCGGATGACGATCATGACGTTCTGGAAGGCATTGCTGGCGCGGATGACGATCATGACGTTCTGGAAGGCATTGCTGGCGCGGGTGACGTTACGGACCGAATAGCTAAGTCCAACTCGTAACGCTCGCTATAGTCAGGAACACTTCACACATGTCGGTTCTGATTATTCGTAACGCCACGCTCGCGCTGCCCGGCGGCACGCGGCCTGCAGGCGCGCTGCGCCTCGAAGGCGACACCGTCACCTGGCTCGGCCCGGTCGCCGAACTGCCCGCCGAGTCCGATGCCCAGGTCATCGACGCCGCCGGCCTGCTGCTGTCGCCGGGCCTGATTGACCTGCAACTCAACGGCGCGTTCGGCCACGACTTCACCGCCGACCCGGCCACACTGTGGGACGTGGCGGCGCAACTGCCGCGCTATGGGGTAACGGCCTTCCTGCCGACCATCATCACCGCGCCGCTGGGCGCGATTGCGGCGGCACAAGCGGCTTGGGCGGCCGGGCCACGCGCGGGCGACGCTCCAGCCGCGCGGCCGTTGGGGCTGCACTTGGAGGGGCCGTTCCTCAACCCCGGGCGGCGCGGCGCGCACCCGCCCGAGCATTTGCGGCTGCCCGACGCGGCGCTGGCGGCCGATTGGTCGCCAGAGAATGGCGTGCGGCTGGTGACCCTCGCGCCCGAGTTGCCCGGCGCGCTGGCGCTGACCGAAAGCCTGGTCAAGCGTGGGGTAATCGTCTCGATGGGCCACTCCCACGCGACCTATGCCCAGGCGCGGGCCGGGCTGGCGGCGGGCATTTCTTACGGCACGCATCTATTCAACGCTATGGCCCCTTTCCAGCACCGCGAGCCGGGGCTGGCCGGGGCCTTGCTGGCCGACGCCAACGTAGTCGCCGGGTTGATTGTGGACGGCGTGCACGTGCATCTTGGCGCGGTGCTGGCCGCCTGGCGCGCCAAGGGGCCGGGCGGCGTCAACCTCGTCAGCGATGCGATGGCGGGGCTGGGCCTGGGCGACGGCACGTACCAACTGGGCGAGCGCGCCGTGACAGTGAAGCAGGGGGCCGCGCGCCTGTCCGACGGCACATTGGCCGGAAGCGTGCTCAGCCTGGACCAGGCGGTGCGCAACCTGGCGGCGCTGACCGGCTGCGGCCCGCTCGCGGCGCTGGCGGCGGCCACGGCCGTGCCGGCGAACGTGTTGGGCCTCAGCCCGCGCTACGGCCACCTGGCTCCCGGCGCGGCGGCCGACCTGGTGCTGCTGACGCCCGCGCTAGAAGTGGCCGCCACCTGGGTCGGCGGGCGGTTGGCGTATCATACGGAAGGGATACCACTGGATGGGCTTGCGAGCTGAGATTGGGGAGCAGCCGGCCGTACTGCGGCGCTGGCTGGACAATCAACTCGAGCGGGTAAGTGTCGTCGCGCACGCGATCAAGGCGCGCCCAATCGAGTTCGTGTTCCTGGCGGCGCGCGGCACCTCCGACCACGCCGGCATCTACGCGCAGTACGTGTGGGGCCAGCGCAACGGCCTGGCGGTCGCCTTCTCGGCTCCGTCGCTGTTCACGCGCTATGGCGGCACGCCACGCTTAGAGAAAGCATTGGTGGTGGGCGTGTCGCAGTCGGGCGAGTCGCCGGATGTGGTGGCGGTGGTGGCCGAGGGGCGGCGGCAGGGCGCACTGACCCTGGCCCTCACCAACCAGCCCGACTCGCCGCTGGGCCGCGCGGCCGAGCACACGCTCGACTTGCAGGCCGGCGAGGAGCGCGCGGTGGCGGCCACCAAGACCTACACCGCCGA
>JBBRZY010000722.1:0-2952 GCA_038252885.1 Anaerolineales bacterium
CGCCCCAAACCCATCGTTGTGGTCGCTGGCCGTCACGCGCACGTGCGGGAATTCGGCGGCCAGCATGGCCGGCGTGCCGTCGGTGGAGGCATTGTCATACACCCACACCGCGCCCGCCTGGCTCGCGAGACTGCTCAAGCATTGGCGCAGCACCGCGCGGGTGTTGAAGCTCACGATCGCCACGGGCATGGGCGCGCTGCCGTCGGAGACTTCAGCCGCCATCGGCGCGCTCGGGCTCGACCGTCGCCCGTCGGTTCAGGGACTGGGAGGAAGAGATCGCTGGCATGGGCGGGCCGGTCAGGCGGGGGCGGCGTGCTGCAGCCGGGCCAGCCAGCGATTGAGCCGCGGCCGACGCTCGGGCGCTAAGAAACGCTCGGCCAACACCTGCGCCACGGGCCGGGGCGCGGCCGCCATCAGCGCGAACCACAGGCGAAACAACAGGCGCAGCGTTACGGACACATCAAACCGGCGGGCGGCGGCCCGCCAGCCCAGGCGCAGCAGGCCGCCGACGCTGTCGCCCGGCACCGGATGGAGCGTCGGCTCCAGCTTCAGCGAGATCAGCCGGTTGGCGATCAAGGCCACCGAGAGCACCTCGGCCGGGGTCGCTGGCCGCCCGGGCAGTTGCAGCGCCTCGGCGTAGTGGTGGACGTAGACATGCGCGGCTTGCCAATGGGTCACGGTGCGCCGCACTTGCGCCAGGTCTAGCGGCGCGCCGTCGCGCGCGTAGTGGTTCGCGCCATGGACCCGGTAATGCGCGCCTACCGCGTCGATGGCGATGACCGGCCCGAACAAGGGCGTGACGTGTGACAAGTAGTAATCCGCCAGGATGCGGAACTCAGCGACGGGAATGGGCATGATCTGGCGCAGCACCGCGGCGGCATAGGCATTGCCGCTGGTCGGCAGCCAGGGCAGGTCATCGGGAAAGTTGAGCACCTGCCGGCGTAGGTCGCCGCTCAACAGCGGCAGGTGGGCCGCTGGCTTCATGGTCCCGGTCAGGTGCCCCTCGGCGTCAATCACCGCCATGCGGCAATGGGCGCGCGCGGCGCTCGGTGTGGCCCCAAAGGCCGCCGCCACCTGGGCGACATGGCCCGGCAGCAGCCGGTCGTCGGCGTCAAGGAAGATCACCAGGTCGCCCCGGCTGTGAGCCAGCCCCGCGTTCAGCGCCGCGGCCTGCCCGGCATTGTCTTGCAGCACGACGTTAATCCGGTCTTGATAGGCTGGCAGCAGCGCGCGCGAGTCGTCCGTCGAGCCATCATCCACCACGATCACTTCCAGCGTTGGGTAGCTTTGGTTAAGGGCGCTGTCAATGGCTGCCGCCAGGTATTGACCGTAGTTGTAGTTATCTATAATCACGCTAATCAACACCGCTGGTCTACCTCGCCGCCTGGCGCCGCCGCGCTGGCTGCCGGCTGTTCGCTTATTGTGGAATGGGAGCGACCCGGCCTGCCCGGACGCCCCAAAATTGTACCGTAGGCCGCCGCCTTCTGTCATTATTTAGGCCCTTTCGGCCCCCCCGCCGTAATCTCATCGCCTCAGCGCTTGCCGTGGGAGGGCGTCACCGCCGTCGCCCGCCTTGGCTGCGTCCCGGTTGGTCTAGCGCCACTCTCCCCAAAATTGCTGGGTTAGCTCGTCGCGCAGGCCCTGGCGTGTAGTGGCGGCAATCGGAATTGCCTTGGCCTGATAGCACTCAATGTATTCTGCCAAGCTGCAAATCCGCCGGGCCGGTACACCCGCCACCACGGTCGCCGCCGGAACAGTGCGATTGACCAAGCTGCCCGCCCCCACAATACTGTTCGGCCCGACTTCAATGTTAGGCAATAGCGTGGCATTGGCGCCCACGAAGCTGTTGTCCCCGATGCGAATGGGCCCAAAGCGATTGCCCCACGGGGACGAGCCGGCCAGTTGGTGCCGGAATAGCCGGCTGGAGCCATCATGCGTGATGAAGAGCACGCCTTGGGAGATCGTCACCCGGTTCCCGAGTTCAATCAGCCATGGCTCTGAGCCAAAGTTCTTGACGGGCGTCAGGATCTCGCACAGCTCGCCGATCCGGGTGCCTAACGATCGCAGGTAACGGACATTGTTACCGCGCATGACGAGGTACTGTCGGAAGAGAGCGGTGCTGCGCTGCCAGACGAGCCCCAGCCCACGTCGAAAACCGTGTTTGTCGGCGGTGTCCCAGGTCGGCGGCGGCGGCACTGCACCGCGGTTTGTCTCTGTCGAAGAAAATAGCTGTTCAGCCATGGTTGATCTAAGTCCTGATTGGGAAAGCTACCAATATGTTATGCAAGCTCGTTCGATCGTGACGCCCCCGCGCGGCCGACCGCTAGACGGCTGGCGCTTAGCGGGCTACGCTGCCGAGCCAGTCCGGTCCGGCTGTTCCCGGGGCGGGATGCGAAAAAGCGGTATGAGAACGGTCACCACCAAGCCCAGCGCAACGATGGTCTGGCTGACCAACCAGGCCACCCCCACCCCCGTGATGCCCAGCCGCGGCAGCAGCGCGTAGGTCAGCCCGAGCACCAGCGCGCCGAGCACGCCGTGGATGACCGCGATGACGCCTGGTCGATTTTGCACGCGTACAATGCCGCCCGCCAAGACGACGACCACATTGGGGATCGCCGCCAGACTCACGCAGCGCAGCAAGAGCGTCCCCTCCGTGGCGTAATCGGCCCCAAAGACGCGCAGCAGCCACGGTGCCGCAATCACGATCAGGATCACCAGCGGCAGCAGTAGCCGTAAGACTTGCTGGAGGATGCGCTGCCCATAGGCCCGCAGTTGGTCCTGGAAGAGGGTCGCTTCGACCGTCAACGACGTCGCCAGGTTAGCGGCGATCAACTGGAGCCCGGCCGCTACTGTCCACGGCAAGTAGAAGTAGGCCGCCGCCGCCGCGCCGGCTTGATTGGCCACGATGATCGGGAGGGTATAGGTATAGGCCGTTTGCAAAATCAAGCCCAG
>JBBRZY010000723.1:0-2951 GCA_038252885.1 Anaerolineales bacterium
AACCACCTTCTTCGCCGTAATCGGCGGCCGCAAACCCAACCCCGGGGGGGGGGGGGGGCGGGTTGGGCGCAGTGCGCTTAGCCCGCCTTCCCGCCGCCTATCCGCCGCCCATCGATCCCTGTGACCTCTACTGCTTGGACTGAAACCGCCGTCCCGGCCGTGCGCTTTACCAACGTGACGCGCCACTTTGGCGAGGTCAAAGCGGTGGACGGCGTCAACCTCGACATTCGCGACGGCGAGTTCTTCACCATGCTCGGGCCGTCGGGCTCGGGCAAGACCACCTGCTTACGGCTCGTGGCCGGGTTCGACACGCCCACCTCGGGCGTGATCGCGCTGCATGGCTTGGACGTGACCAACCAGCCGCCGTACGAGCGCGACGTCAACACCGTCTTTCAAGACTACGCGCTCTTCCCGCACATGACCGTGGGCGACAACGTGGCCTATGGCCTGATGATCAAGCGCGTGCCAGCCGCCGAGCGCCGCCAGCGGGTGGAGGAGATGCTTGAGTTGGTGCGGCTGCCAGGGCTGGCCAAGCGCAAACCGGCCCAGCTTTCGGGTGGGCAGCGCCAGCGCGTGGCGTTGGCCCGCGCCCTGATCAACCACCCGCGCGTGCTGCTGCTCGACGAGCCGTTGGGCGCGCTCGACCTCAAGCTGCGCCAGCAGATGCAGATCGAGCTGAAGGCCATTCAGCAGCGGGTGGGCATCACTTTTATCTACGTGACCCACGACCAGGAAGAGGCGCTGACCATGAGCGACCGGCTGGCGGTGTTCAACCACGGCCTGATCGAGCAACTGGGCACGCCGGCCGAGGTCTACGAGCGCCCGCTGACCGAGTTCGTGGCCGGGTTTGTGGGCGTCTCGAATTTGGTGCGCGGCCCGCTGGCGGTGGCGCTGACCGGCCAGGCCACCACCTTCACGGTGCGGCCGGAGAAAATTCGGCTGGCCGCGCCCGACACGGCCGCGCCCCCGGGCTATTGCCGCGCCCCCGGCGTCATCCGCGATGTGGTGTATTTGGGGATGCACACGCGCTATCTGGTAGAGTTGGAAGCGGGCGGCGACCTGACGGTGGTGGAGCAGAACCTGGCGACCACCTCGATGGAGGCGCTGGCGGCGCGCGGGCGAGCGGTGGTGCTGCTGTGGGACCAGGCCGTCAACCGCCCGCTGGAGGCCGCCTGATGGCTAGCCCGCCCGTGGCCGAGCCGCCGTCTGCCCTGCAGCGCCTGTCCACTTATCTCTACCGGCGGCCGGCGCTGTTTCTGACGCTGCTGTTGCTGCCGCCCTTGCTGTGGCTGGGCGTGGTCTACCTGGGCTCGCTGGTGGCGCTGCTGGTCAATTCGTTCTACAGCCTGAACGACTTCACCGGGATGGTGGTGCGGCGCTTTACGCTGAGCACCTACGGCCAGTTGTTCACCCCGGCCAACCTCGACATCTTTCGGCGCACGACCGTCATGGCCGCCAGCGTCACCCTGGCCGACGCGCTGCTGGCCTTTCCGATTGCCTACTACATCGCGCGCTACGCCACGGGGCGGCTCAAGCCGGCGCTGTACCTGGCCGTGGTCCTGCCGCTGTGGTCGAGCTATCTGGTGCGGGTGTATGCCTGGAAGCTGATCCTGGCGAAGGAAGGCATCATCGGCTGGGTGTTTCAGGCGGTGGGCTTGCAGGGGGTGCTCGACGGGGTGCTGGCAATTCCGGGCCTGGGCGGCACGTCGCTGTCGGTGTCGGCGCTGGGCATGTTCCTCACTTTCACTTACATCTGGCTGCCGTACATGATCCTGCCGATCCAGGCGGCGCTGGAACGGGTGCCGCGCTCGCTGCTAGAGGCCTCTGGCGATCTGGGCGCGCGCCCGGCGCAGACACTGCGCCATGTGATTTTGCCGCTGGCCGTGCCGGGCGTGATCGCCGGCTCAATCTTCACCTTCTCGCTGACGCTGGGCGACTTCATTGTGCCCTCGACCCTGGGCAACAGCAGCTACTTCATTGGGCAGGCGGTGCTGGCGCATCAAGGCACATCGGGCAACATCCCGCTGGCGGCGGCCTTCACAGTGGTGCCGATTCTGATCATGGGCGTCTATCTGCTGGTGGCCCGCCGGCTGGGAGCGTTCGATGCGCTCTAGCGCCAGCGCCCGCGTGACCAGCAGCAGCGGCGGCGAGGGCCAGGCGCCGCGGGGCCTGACCCTGGCGGCCATTGCCGGGCTATTGTTTTTGAACCTGCCGTTCGGCATCATCCTGCTCTACGCCTTCACGACCGACGCCACCACCTACACCTTCCCGCCGCCGGCGCTGACGCTGCACTGGTTTGCGGTGGCCTGGGCGCGCACCGACTTCTGGCAGGCGCTGTTCCTGTCGCTGCGGGTGGCGGCCATCTCGACGGCGGTGGCGCTGGTGCTGGGCACGCTGGCGGCGGCGGCGGTGTCGCGCAGCCGTTTCTTCGGCCGCGACGCGGTGAGCTTCTTGCTGGTGCTGCCGATCGCGCTGCCAGGGATCGTCACCGGCATTGCGCTGCGCTCGGCGCTGGGCCTGCTAGAAATCCCCTTCTCGTTCTGGACGATTGTGATCGGCCACGCCACGTTCTGCGTGGTGGTAGTCTACAACAACGTGGTGGCGCGCTTCCGGCGCACCAGCCACACGCTGATCGAGGCCTCGATGGACCTGGGGGCGAATGGCTTTCAGACCTTTCGGCACATTGTGCTGCCTACGCTGGCGACGGCGCTGCTGGCCGGCGGGATGCTGGCCTTTGCGCTGTCATTCGATGAGGTGATCGTGACGACCTTCACCGCCGGGCAGCAGGAGACGCTGCCGATTTGGATCTTCAGCCAGCTCGTGCGCCCGCGCGACCGGCCGGTGACCAATGTGGTGGCGGTGTTCGTGGTGCTGGCGACGACGCTCCCGATCTTGCTGGCCCACCGGCTGAGCCAGAGCGGCGACAGCTAGGGAGGCGGCAGACATCGCTT
>JBBRZY010000724.1:0-2944 GCA_038252885.1 Anaerolineales bacterium
CCAGCACCTAGCGCTGACCCCGACGGGCCGGAGGGTTTTGCCCCTAAACTGAAATATACCCGATTCGGGGGGAAGGATTGGGGACTCGGGGGACTCGGGGGGTGGGCCGCGCCGGGTGGCGGCCGCGTCGGACGCCGGGCGGTTGTCCTAAAGGATGCTTCGCTAAAACCGCGGCTACACAAAACGAAGTCATGACCTACGCGGGCTGGGAAGGTAGCGTGCAGAAAGCGCGACTGGCACCAGGCTTTACGTGCGGCGTTAGCCCATTGAATCGGTACTATCGAGGGTGGGATTCCTCACCCCGCCAATTCCGGCGTATGCCCACAAGCCCGCGAGCGGGGGTTCGGAATGACAAAATTGACTGGGTTGAACAGTCCTGCGCCAAATTGAAATGCTCTCGATTCGAGAGGGACTCGGGGGCCGAGGCGCTATACTCAGAATGAATAGCCAATTGTGAGGGAGACCCGCATGACACACCCCAACTTAGAGTTGATCAGCGAGTTCTTTGCGGCCTATGGGCAGCGCGATATGGAGGGGCTGCGGCGCGTGCTGGCGGAGGACGTGCGCTGGGTCTTTCCGGGCAAGCACCCTTTGGCCGGCACCAAGATCGGGCTAGACGAAGTGGTGGCGTTCTTTGACGCGATGGGCGGCGTGATGAGCGGCGCCAAGGTGAAGGTCGAGGCGCTGGTGAGCGGCGTGAGCGATGCGTATGTGGTGGAGGCCCAGCACATGCAGACGCAGCGCGACGACGACCTGAACCTGGAGCAGCATTGGTGCGTGCTGTGGACGTTTGAGGACGGCCGCATCAAAGAAGGCCGGCACCTGGCGTCGGATCAGCAGGCGGTGGACGAGTTCTTTAGCCGGTTGTTGGATTGAGACTAGGCCGGGGCGTGCTCCGTCCGTTCGGCGATCCAGTCGGCGCGGGTCGCGACGCGCTCCGGGTGCAGGCGGCTGCGGGCCAGGAAGCCGATGCCGTGCTTGGTCATCGGGTCTTGGTCGGTGGGCTGGTAGCGCAGGTCAACGCTCCAGCGCACGTGGTCGGAGTTGTTGGCGGTGGACATGTGCAGGCAGTGATCGTTGAACAGCAGCGCGCCGCCGGCTTCTAGCGGCAGGGCCACCACGCGAGCCGGCGGGTCCAGGTGCTCGCTGTCGGTTTCATAGTAGCCGGTACTGGTGAGCGCCTCGCGATGATACGACAGCAGCCGGCCCTTATGCGTGCGCGGCCTCAGGTGCAGGCAGCCGTTTTCCAGCGTTGAGTCGATCAACGGAATCCAGACGGTGATGACCGGGTTGGCGTTGGCCCCGGGCCAATAGGACTTGTCCTGGTGCCACGGCACGGCGCCGGCCGCAACCTTGGGCACTTTGGGGCGGGCGTTGTAGACCGGGTTGGCGAACAACTCCCCGCCGATGAGCGACTCGACCACGTCGAGAATGATGGGGTTCATCATCAGGTCGTAGTAGCCCGGCAGCCGGTCGCGCCAACTGCGGCCGTATTTGAGGAAGTCGGCGTCGGTCAGGTCGGCGAACAGCGCCGCCAGCCGGGTGCGGAAGGGCAGGTCTTCCAGCTTGTCGGTGATCAGGCCGTCGGCCAGCAGCCCATCGGCGATCATGTCCACCTTCTGCTCCATCGCTTCCCTGGCCGGCGCCAGGTCGGCTTGGTTCAAGAGGTGTGGGAGCACCAGGTAGCCTTCGGTCTCATAAAATTCAACTTGTGCCGCCGTCAAGCTGCCGGCGGGCGTGGGGGTCGTGGTCATGCGGTGCTCCTTTGATTACAGTGAGGTGAATTGTAAACGGTGAGGGCGAGGAGTCAAACGGGGGATGGGCGTTATATTTGGATCGCGGTGAAGTCAAAACCCTTGGCCACGAATTACACGAATTTCACGAATGGGGTTGGGGAGCATGGAAGTTGCGCCAGAGTCAGGGCGGCTCTTATGTCGCAGGTTGAGTTGTAATATCAGTGGTGGGATTCCCCCTAAAGGGTGCTTCGCAATCACCCCGCCAACTTCGCTACGTAGCTACCAGGCCGTGAGCGGGGCTTCGGAATGACAGTGGCGGAGGGGGTTGTTCAGACAGGCGTGCACGCTGTAATGCACAGCAACTGCCGACTGCCATCTGCTTGCTGTTTCTTACCACCCGGTCTGACCTCCGACCTCTGACTTCTGACCGCCACCCCCTCCGCCACGGGCCACCACCAGCCCCTGTGCGGCGGCCCAGTGCGGCAGGTTGTGGCGGTGGATGGCGGCGGCCATCAGGTCGGGGAACAGGTCGGGGGTGCAGGCGAAGGCCGCGATGCCGAGGGCGGCCAGGCGGCCGGCGACGCCGTGATCGAAGGTCGGCGCGCCGTCGTCGTTGAGCGCCAGCAGCACCACCACCTGCACGCCCGCGCCGGTTAGGGCGGCGGCGCGCTTAAACAGTTCGTCGCGGTGGCCGCCCTCGAACAGGTCGCTGATGAGGAACAGAATGGTGTCGGACGGGCGACGCACCAGCGTCTGGCAGTAGCCCAGCGCGCGGTTGATGTCGGTGCCGCCGCCCAACTGCGTGCCGAACAGCAATTCCACCGGGTCGTGCAAGTCCTCGGTCAAATCGACCACGGCCGTGTCAAACACAACCACGCGCGTCGCCAGGGCCGGCAGCGAGGCCAGCACCGCACCGAACACGCCGGCATACACCACCGAGGCGGCCATCGAGCCGCTTTGATCCACGCACAAGATCACATCGCGCAGCGCGCCCCGCTGGCGGCCGTAGCCCAGCCGCACCTCGGGGATCAGGGTGTGATAGGCGGGCTGATAATGTCTTAAATTCGCGCGGATGGTGCGCGGCCAGTCCATCTCGTTGTAGCGCGGGCGGCGGCGGCGCACGGCGCGGTCGAGCGCGCCAAACACGGCCTGGCGCGTGGGTTGGGCCAGGCGGCGCTCCAGGTCGGCCACCACGCGCCGCACCACCA
>JBBRZY010000725.1:0-2943 GCA_038252885.1 Anaerolineales bacterium
CTCGACGTTGCCGGCGACCCGTCTTTTCCAACCTGGCCCCCCACCTGAAATGCGCTCCGGCCCTCGCCCGACCTCCGACCTCCGTTCTGCTTTATAATCGCCCCATGCTGCTCGCCTTGCTCCAATCCATGCGCCCCAAGCAGTGGATAAAAAACGGCATCGTCTTCGCGCCGCTGGTCTTCGACCGGCAGTTGCTGCTCGCCACGCCCTTCCTGCGCACCCTGGCCGGCTTCGCGCTGCTGTGCGTGCTCTCCAGCACGGTCTACCTGTTCAACGACCTGGCCGATGTCGAGAAGGACCGCCTGCATCCCAAGAAGCGCCTGCGCCCGCTCGCCTCTGGGCGGCTCAGCCGGCGCGTGGCGCTGGCCGCCGCCGTGCTCCTGCCGCTGGTGGCCGTGCCCGCCAGCCTGGCGCTCGATTGGCGCTTCGGTCTGATCGCGCTGGTCTACCTCACTACCAATGTGCTCTACTCGTTCTGGCTCAAGCACATCGTCATCCTCGACGTGCTGATCCTGGCCTCCGGCTATGTGCTGCGGGTGGCCGCTGGCGTGGCGCTCATTGTGGTCGAGCGCTTTTCGCCCTGGCTCTACCTGTGCATCTCGCTGGTGGCGCTGTTCATGGGCTTCGGCAAGCGTCGCGGCGAACTGCTGTTGATGCAGACCAACGGCGGCGCGTCGCGCAAGGTGCTCGAGCAGTACACCATCCCCTTTTTAGATGAGCTGATCAACATGGTCGCCACCATGACCATTGTGGCCTACGCCCTGTACACCTTCTCGGCCCCCAACCTGCCCGCCAACCACGCCATGATGCTGACCATTCCGTTCGTGGTCTATGGCATCTTCCGCTATCTCTACCTGATCCACATCAAGGGTGAGGGCGGCGCGCCGGACGAATTGGTGCTCACCGACCGTCCTTTGCAGGTGACGTTTGGGCTGTGGGGGCTGCTGACGGTGGCGGTGCTCTATCTGAGCGGCTGATGGCCGCGCCGCTGCCCGCCCTGCGCGCCGCCACGGCCTCCGCCCCCGGCAAGGTCATCCTCCTGGGCGAGCACGCCGTCGTCTATGGCCGCCCGGCCCTGGCCGTGCCGGTCACGCTGGTGCAGGCCACGGCCACTGTCGCGCCGGCCGCCAACGATTTTTGGATCGAAGCGCCCAACGTCGGCCGCCGCTACCGCCTGGCCGACGCCCCGCGTGAGGATGTGTTGGCGCTGGCCGTCAACCTGGTGCTGCGCCGCGCGGGTTTGCCCGCGCCGGCCGCGCGCCTGACGGTCGAGTCCACCATCCCGCCGGCCTCTGGGCTAGGCTCGGGCGCGGCCGTCTGCACCGCCGTGGTGCGGGCGCTGGCCGCCGCCGTGGGCCTGCCGCTCGATGACGCCGCCGTGTCGGCCCTGGTCTTCGAGACCGAAAAGGTGCTGCACGGCACGCCGTCTGGCATTGACAACACCGTCGTGGCTTACGCGCGGCCGGTGTACTTTGTGGCCGGCCGCCTGCCGCTGCCGCTCACCGTGCGCCGGCCCGTGGACCTGCTGATTGCCGATACCGGCCATCCCAGTCCCACCCGCCAAACCGTGGGCGCGGTGCGCGCCGCCTACCAGCGCGACCCTGCGCGCTACTCATCATTGTTTGACGAGATCGCCGCGCTGGTCGAGCGCGCCCGCGCCGTGCTCGAGGGCGCGAGCGCCGAGGCGCTCGGCCCGCTCTTGAACCGCAACCAGGCGCTGCTGGCCCAGCTAGCTGTATCATCGCCTGAGCTGGAAGTCTTAATCGCGGCGGCGTTGGCGGCCGGGGCGCAGGGGGCCAAACTCTCCGGCGGCGGCGGCGGCGGCAACTTGCTGGCGCTGGTCACGCCCGCCACCGCCGCCCCGGTCGAGGCCGCGTTGCGGGCCGCCGGCGCGGTGCGGGTCTGTGGCACGCACATCGGGCAAGGATAGAGGGGTTACATCATGCTCATCTTTCTCAAACTGGGCGGCTCGCTGATTACGGACAAGAACCAGACCCGCGTGCCGCGCTTGCAGGTGCTTACGCGACTCCTGAGCGAGATCGCGGCGGCGCGCGCGGCCCATCCCGAGTTGCAATTGGTGCTCGGGCATGGCAGCGGCTCGTTCGGCCACGTGGAGGCGCGCCGCTTTGGCACGCGCCAGGGTGTGCGTACGTTGGCGGAGTGGCATGGCTTTGCCGAGGTGCAGGCCGTAGCCGGGATGCTCAATCGCCTGGTGGTGGATGCCGCGCGCGCCACCGGGGTGCCGGTGGTCAACCTGCCGCCCTCGGCCTCGGCCCTCTGCCGCGACGGCGTGATCGAGTCGCTCGCCATCGCGCCGCTGCAAGTGGCGCTCGAGCAGGCGCTGGTGCCCCTGGTGTTTGGGGATGTGGCCATTGACGACGAGCGTGGCGGCACCATCGTCTCGACCGAGGACGTGTTCGCCTATCTGGCGCGCGCGCTGCGGCCGGCCCAAGTCCTGCTGGCCGGGCGCGAAGCGGGGGTGCTCACCCGCTACCCCGACGGCGTCATCATCCCGCACATTCGCCCGGACGAAACGCTGACCGCCGTGGGCGAAGCGCAGGCGGTGGACGTGACCGGCGGCATGGCCGGCAAGGTGAAAGCCATGCAAGCCCTCGCCGCCGCCGTGCCCGGCCTCACCGTCCGCATCTTCTCCGGCGAGCTGCCTGGCCTCGTGCAAGCCACCCTCACCGGCGACGCGCACCCCGGCACGACGATCGGGCAGTTCTAAAAGAGAAGTCAGAGGTCAGAAGTCAGAGGTCGGAAGTCAGAGCAGAACGGTCGTTAGTTGGCGGCCGGTAGGTATCGGTCTGTTAGTCGCAGCCGCTTGCGAGTGCCAGCGAAAAAAGAGAGTGGGGTGGGGGGGGGGGCCGGGGCCCCCCCCCACAAATTATTTTATATTTGTGTAGATTATAGTTAAAATGGAAACCCCCCGGGAGAGCGCCC
>JBBRZY010000726.1:0-2940 GCA_038252885.1 Anaerolineales bacterium
GGGGCGTGGCCGCGGGAGCGTGTCAGGTGACTGAATTTTAGAAGCGAGCTTGCCACTCCGCTGCGCAAAGTTATTCGGTCTGTCGCCGCCGCGTTGGCGGTCGCCGGCCGAGCGCGCCCGGTCAGAATGGTGTCGCTCAGAAGTCAGGTGCCTTGCTTGCTTTCTCAGGCTTGCGCCATAAAATGGAGCTTGTCTCGTCCCAAAATCAATTTGCCGCCCCACTGGGGCCCAGGCCAACAGGAGGGCCAAATGTCCATCACCTTCGTGACCAAATATCCGACCGCGCTCAAGAACGCCACCTGGCAGACCAAAAAGAGCTTTAAGGACAAGACCAAGGCCAAGACCAAGACTGGCCTGGCCGACGCCCTAAAGAAGGCCGAGTCGGACTGGAACAAGATCACCTTCAGCAAGGTCATCGCCGCCAAGCAGGGTCTGGGCGGCAAGACCTTGGTTCAGAAGAACGCCATCGTCGCCGCGGCCCGCCAATACCTGGTGGGGCGCGTGGTGCAAGACACCATCAACTCGCTCGATGCCGCCGCCACCAAGGCGCGCACCACCGGTGCCAACCCCAACCTTTCCTCCACCGCCAGCCGGTTCGCCGCCGCGCTCTCCGGCCAGCTCACCGCCCAGGCCAAGCTGCTGCGTGACATCGAGCTAGATGACTTTCAGGCCAGCCTGACCGGCCCGGCCAAACAGGTGCGCGATTGGGAAGCCGAGCACACCCGCCTGCTGCGCAAGACCGACCAACTGCGCGACGACCTGCGCGATGAGCCCAGTCTCGAGAACTGGAACCAGTCCGACTTCCGTTCGGTGCTTGAGCGCGGTGCCGTGATCACCAAGAGCCTCGCCGGCCAGACCGACGACGCGCACTGGCGTGAGATGGACGGAAAGTGGAATGGGCTATTGGTGGCCTTTAAGGCGAGCGACGGCATCGTCAAGCGGAGCCAAGGCCGGGACGTGGAAGCGGAGATCAATAAATTCACCGGCCGCGTTCAGGAAGAGTTCGGCGGCGTGTTCATGTAGGCGGCCGACCGGCTTCGCCAACCCAAGCTAATCCAAGTTCTCCCGGGGGAAAATACGCGCGCTCGGCCTGTTGCCCGCCCGGCAGCTCGCCGAGCGCGCGTGGCTGTTGCGGCCGGCCGCGCCTAGGCCATTAGGCCAATTGCGTCGAATGGCAAATTGTTGCTAAACTATCACGTCGGGCCAAGTGCCCGCCGCAGGAGCCGTATGCAAGCGCTGGACAACGTGCGGGTAGTCGAACTAACTGAGGCCCTGGCTGGGCCGTATGCCGCCATGCTGCTGGGCGACCTGGGCGCCGATGTCATCAAGATCGAGCGGCCGGGCGTGGGCGACCAGAGCCGGCGCTGGGGGGCGCAGTTGCCCGGCGGCGAGAGCGCCTACTTCTGCTCGACCAACCGCAACAAGCGCAGCCTCAGTCTGAGCATCACCAGCGCCGAGGGGCAGGCGGTGCTGTACCGCCTGCTGGAGACGACCGACGTGCTGCTGTGCAATATCCCGCGCGCCGAGAGCTTGCGCCGCGCCGGCCTGCACCCCGCCACGCTGCGGGCGCGCTTCCCCCGGCTGATCTTCGCCTCGATCTCCGGCTATGGGCATAGCGGGCCAAAGGCCGGGCGCTCCGGCTACGATCTGGTGGCGCAAGGCGAGGCCGGGCTGATGTCGGTCACCGGCACGGCCGAGTCGGTGCCCATGCGGTACCCCATGCCGCTGGCCGACATGACGACCGGCATGTACACCGTCATCGGCGTGCTGGCGGCGCTGCGTGTGCGTGAGCAGACCGGGCAGGGCCAAGTGCTCGATCAGAGCCTGCTCGAAGGCCAGGCCGCCTACCTGACGGTGCTGGCCGGCGACTATTTCGCCACCGGGCAAACGCCGCAGCCGGTGGGCAACGCCCACTCTGGCATCGTGCCCTATCAAGTCTTCCACACCGCCGACAAAGACGTGGTGATCGCCGTCGGGTCCGACAAACAGTGGGCGCAGTTCTGCGGCGTGTTGGGCGTCGAGCCGGCCGTGCGCGACGACGTGCGCTACGCCACCAACCCGGCGCGGCTGGCGCACCGAGCGGAGATCGTGCCGCTGCTGCAAACCAAGCTGGCGCAGTGGGCGGCGGCGGCGCTGCTCGAGCGCCTGCAGGCGGCCGAGATCCCGTGCGGGCCGATCAACAGCATCCCCGACAGCCTGACCGACGAGCACTATCGGGCGCGCGGCAACATCGTGGACCTTGAGCACCCCAGCGCCGGCCCGCTGCACACGCTGGCCAGCCCGGTGCGCCTGGCCGACACGCCGCCCACCTACCGCCTGCCGCCGCCGCGCCTGGGCGAACACACCGCCGCGGTGCTGGCCGAGTTGGGATATGGCAATGATGAAGTTGAGGCCTTGCGGTCCGCCGGACTGATCTAGCACTTACGGCAGCCTGGCACGCGCCTCAATCGGGCGCAAAAGGAGTAGGGACTATGCGAAGAGTGACGATGCGCACACGGATCGCTGCTCTGCCGCTGACAGCCGCGCTGGCCGGCGCGCTGCTGGCGGCCTTGTTCCTGCTGCTCACACCGAGCGTGGCGCGCGCCGGCGGGGTCGTGACGATCTGCGACCAGGGGCATCTAGCGGCCGCGCTAGCCGGCGGCGGCAGCGTCACCTTCAACTGCGGCGGTCCGGCCACCATCACGCTCACCAGCCAGATCGTCATCACCCAAAACACCACCATTGACGGCGGCAGCCTGGGCTTGGTGACCCTCAGCGGCGGCAACACCACGCGGATTTTCACCACTACTGCCGGCGTCACGCTGCGCCTCTACAATCTGGCGCTGCGCCTCGGCAACTCAGGCGGGCAGGGCGGTGGGGCGCTGCACTTGTTTGGGCCGGCGGTCCTAAGCCAGACGCTCGTAGAAGACAACCGCGGCTATTCGAGTGGCGCCATAGACA
>JBBRZY010000727.1:0-2934 GCA_038252885.1 Anaerolineales bacterium
GATCTTCGCGCCACCGGTCACCGACTACCGCGCCCGCACCAAGATCGCGCTCAAGATGCTCGGCGTGATCGAAGAGATCGCCGTGCGCCCGCCGCTGCTGCAAGTGCCGCCGGCCGAGCACGCCGTCATCCGCGCGGCGCTGGTGAAGGCGGGTCTGTTGGCCGCCTAACGCCCAACGCTGCAATGACCAGTCTGCCCGTCGGCCATTCCACCTGGCTGGAGATTGACCTGGCCGCCATCGCCGCCAACGTGCGCCGGCTGAAGGCCATCGGCGGCACGCGGCTGATGGCGGTGGTCAAGGCCAACGGCTGCGGCCACGGCGCGCTGACCGTCGCCCGCACCGCCCAACAAGCTGGGGCCGACTGGCTGGCCGTCGCCCGCGTGGAGGAAGGCGTGGCGCTGCGCCAGGCCGGCCTATTAGTGCCGATCCTGGTGCTGGGCTACACGCCGCCCGCGGACGCGCCCGCCGCGTTGGCCGCCGACCTGAGCCTGACGGTCTACACGGCCGACCTGGCCCAGGCCTACAGCCACTTAGCTGCCGCTGAGGGGCGCACCGCGCGCCTGCACCTCAAGCTCGACACCGGCCTCGGCCGCCTGGGCCTGGCCCCGGCCGAGTTGCCCGCCTGGCTCAACTGGCTGCCCCTGCTCCCCGCCGTAAAGCTGGAAGGCCTCTTCACGCACCTCGCCACCGCCGACGATGCCGACCCGGCCTATGCCCGCGAGCAGTTAGCGCGCTTCGCTCAGGCCGTCACTGTCCTCACCCCTGCCCAACGCGCCGCCGTGCTGCTGCACACGGCCAACTCGGCCGCCACCCTGGCGCTGCCCGAGAGCCGCTACGATCTCGTCCGCACCGGCCTGGCGATGTATGGCCTGCACCCGTCGCCGGCCGTGCCGTGCCCGCCGGACTTTCAGCCCGCCCTCACCTGGAAGAGCGTCGTCAGCCAGGTGCGCACACTGGCCCCCGGCGAATCGGCCGGCTATGGCCGCGCCTTCATCGCCGAGCGCGAGACCCGCGTGGCCGTGGTCGCCGTGGGCTACGCCGATGGCTGGCGTCGCCTGCCGCCCCAGGCCAACGTGGTGCTGCTGCGCGGCCAGCGCCTGCCCGTCCTCGGCCGCGAGTGCATGGATCAATGTTTCGTGGATGTCAGCACCGTCCCTGAAGCCGCCCAAGGCGACGAGGTCGTGCTCATCGGCCGCCAGGGGCAAGAGCACATCGCCGCCGAAGAAGTCGCCCAGCGCTGGCGCACGATCAACTACGAAGTCGCCAGCGGCCTCTCTGAGCGCGTGACGCGGATGTACAGCGGTGGAGCAGGGTAGCGGCGTTCTCCCCCTTCGTGCTCACTCGTGGCAAAAATCCACTCGCTATCACCAACTACCGTTTCACTTTCCGCCCCATTGCCCTTCCTTTTTCTTAGCGAAGCATCTCTTTCTTTTTTCTTTGCCCTTTACTTCTGGCACACTTCTTGCTGCCTCCGCCCGTTAGAGAACCGTTTGCCTACTGAGTCCCCGGTGCTATAATCCGCCCGGTTGAGCCTTAGGCGGCTCACATAGCGTCTTGTCTGCATGGAATTCGATCTCTGGGGCTTCTCCACCGCACCATTTCTACGACTGCCGACGAGCCCGTATGGCTTGGCGCTGGCAACTGTTTGCGTTCTGGGCGCGCTCGTCGGGCTGACCCTCAACTTCGGCAGCTTCCGGCGCCTGAGCCTGCGCCAGTGGCTGGGGCTGTTCTTCCTGCTCGGCTTGGCGGTCTTTCTCGGCCAGACCTTCATCGTCCGCGTGCCGGCCAACATCTTGCCGCCGCCGGGCGTGCCGTTCGAGCCGGAGCGCCCCGGCCTGGCGCTGTTCGTTATGCTGCCGGTCTTTTTGGCTGGCGGCTGGCTGGGCATCGGCCCCGCGCTGCTGGTGGGCTTCGCCGCCGGCCTGTCGCGCGCCGTCTGGGAAACCTACTCGGTCGTCACCCCGTTTGAATACGCGCTGCTAGGCGGCCTCATCGCCTGGTGCCTGCGCCAAGATTACCGCGACTGGCCCGGCCGCCTGCTGCGCCAACCCGTCGTCACCGGGCTGCTGTTCGGCGCGCTGGCCTGGTTATTACTCATCCCCAGCTACTTCGCCTACGCCGCCACCGCCGACCTGACCGCCTGGGACTACATCTGGTCGCAGGTTCAGGCCGCCATGCCGGTCTATTTCGCGCAGATCGCGCTGGGCGGGGTGCTGGCGGCCTTTGCGCGTGTGGGCCTGCCCGCCTGGTGGATCGAGCGCCGCACGCTGCGCCCGCCGCCCTACGTCAGTAGCCTCAACCGCAAGCTGCTCTTCACGCTGGTGCCGCTGTTCTTGTTCGGCCTCGGCTTGCTCTTCTGGGCCAACATCCAAACCGCCACCGCCGTCTCCACGGAACTGGTGGTCGATCAGATGTCCGCCTCGGCCGACACCGCTGGGCGCGGCATCCCCTTCTTCGTCCAGACCGGCCAGAACCTCATTAGCAACATCGCCGGGCAGCGCACCCTGCAAACGGCCGACCAACCGGGCCAGGTGGCCTACCTCTCCACCAGCCTGCGCGCCGTGCCGTTCTTCCGCCAGCTCACTTTCTACGACACTGATCTCGCGCCCGTGGCCGGCTACCCGGCCGATCGCGAGGCGGTGCCGCCGTTCCGGGGGCTTGAAAGCTCACTGGTTGGCCTGGCGCTGGCTGGCATCCCGCAGAACGCGGTGCTCTACCCGGCCGACCCGGCCGACCCGGTGGACGCTGTATTCGCCATGCCGGTCCTGGCGACCGACGGCAACGGCGTGGTTGGCGTGCTCGTCGGCCGCGCCGACCTGGCTAACAACCCGGTGATGAACTCGGTCACCAACAGCCTGATCGGCATCGCCAACGGCCTGGGCCAGGGCTTCATCGTGGACGAGCGCGGCGTCATCATCTACCACCCCGACCCC
>JBBRZY010000728.1:0-2929 GCA_038252885.1 Anaerolineales bacterium
GCCAAATTGTGTAAAAGGCTCGGTGGCCCAAACGTCGAGATTGTTACAAACCGAAAGGGGAGGTGGTTAAATAGCGTATCTGACCGAAGGAAATTTTAACCCGGGGGTCGGTGGCCAAGCCCACCGACCCCCTGGTAAAAATTTCCTTCGGTCAGATACGCTATTTCACCACCTCCCCTTGCGGTGAGAACCTATCTCGACGTTGCCGCCACCGAGCCTTTTACACAATTGGCCGCCTGGTTGCTTTTCAACCTAAACTTGCCGTGAGGGGTGAACCCGCTGACTACAGTCACCCATTCAGCGTCCCAGTCAGCCGAAGCACAGACTGAGCCTCCTCACCGTGTGCGCGCCGCTGGCGCGACGGCCTTGTTGACCACAGCCATTAAAAGCCGGCGGCCCGGTAGGCTCCGGGGCATAATTGGAGTGGTCCGTGGGGCCCCGCCTCTCCCCGTGCGCCTCATGCGCGCCTTCGCCGGCGACCAGCGCTCCGCAGACTCGGAGCCAGCGCAATCCTTAAGCACCAGCGGGCGGTCGAATGGCCGCCCGCTGGTGTTGCTATTGGTTAGCGCAGCACCAGCGGCAGGAACAGCAGCCGCTGCACATACTCGTCGAAGCCGATATCGAAGCCGCTGTTGTGCGGCCGAGTGTGGCCGTCGTAGTCAAACAACACCCCGGCCTCGGTGCCGGCGTCCAGCGCCGCCGAGTCCCGGCCCAGGTGGTAGTCGCCCTGGCCAGGGTCCACAAAGTCGGGGTCGCCCGTGAAGCTGTGGCCGCCGCCGCCGACCGTGCCGGTGGTGGGCGTCGTCACGTTGAAGAACAGCGTGTAGTCTTCGGTGGCGGTGCCCGACCACTGCTCCACGCCGATGGCGTAGTCGGCGATGATGGTATTGGTGATCGCCAGGTCACCGCTGTACAGCACGATGGCGCGGCTGTTCGGCGTCGCATCCCCGACGATGGTCACGTGCACCAGCCGCAAGACGCCACTCCCAGAGACATCGATAGCGTCGCCGTTGTTCGTGCTGGTGGCGACGTTCCCGGCGAAGAGCACGTTCGTCAGGCTGCCAGTGCCTACCCGCAGTCCGCCGCCTTCGTCGGCCACGTTGTTCACGAAGGCGCTGGCGGTCACCGTCAGCGGCGCATACGCATGCACCGCGCCGCCTTGATCGCGGGCATGGTTGCCTTCGAAATACACGCCCTGCATCACCGTGGCCTGCTCGGCATACAGGCCGCCGCCACTGCCCTCCGCGCTGTTGTTAATGAAAGCTGTGCCGCTGATGACCAGCAGGCCGGACTCCAGGCCGCCGGCATCGTTGCTGAAGGACCGGTTGCCCACAAACTGCCCGCCGCTGATCCAGGTGTCAGAAGCTTCGGCGCCGCCGGCGGTGCTCGCGGTGTTGCTGAGGATCATCGTGTCGGTCAATACCAGCGTGCTTACATAGATCGCGCCGCCCTCGCCGTCGGAGTAATTGCGCTCCAGCCACCCGGCATAAATGATGACCGTGTCGCCGTAGATCGCCCCGCCATAGCCATCGGCGGTGTTGCTGATGAAGGCCGTGTCCGAGACGATTAACTGGCTGTTGGCCAGCACCGCGCCGCCTCGGTCGCCGCTGCTCACGTTGCCGCGAAACAGCCCGCCGACGGTGGCCATGTCCGCCTCGGCGTACACGCCGCCGCCCTCCCCGGTGGCGGTGTTGCTGAGCACGTTGACGTTGGTCAGCGTCAGCGGGCTGTCGCTGCGAATGCCGCCCCCGGTGCCAGTGACCGAACCGTTCTGCACCGTCAGGTCCGCCAGCCAGAAGGGCGCCGCAGCGTTGAAGACGCGCCCGCCGCCATTGCCATCCACGGCCAGTTGGTCCGCGCCGGGGCCGATCAGCGCCAGCGCCTGCGCAATGGTCGGCAGTTCACTGTTCAGCGTGATGACGCACGGGCAGCCTGTCAGGTCAAACCCAATCGTGTCGGGGCCGGCCTGCGAGTTGGCGGTGTTGATCGCCGCGCGCAGTGTGCCGACCCCGGCATTGGCGGTGCTTGACACCATAATCGTGGCGTTGAGCGCGGCCGGGCCAACGCCGGGCGCTTGGGCCTGCGCGCTGGAGGCCCGGCCCAAGGCCGCCATTAGCCCGGCGGCCAATAGCCCGGCCGCGGCCAGCGCCACCGCCAGCAGCGGCAGGCGTCGGTATGAAAGCTGCGAGGTATTGTGAGAATGCATGGGTTACTCCTGGTCTAATGACCCGCCGCGCTTGACCGTGCATTCCGCGGCGTGCATTGGGAAAGTTGACGGTCGGGTGTCAGGCGCATGGCTCTGGCCGGGGGCCTGGCGCTGGGCGTGCCTTACGGGGTAGCCCCCTGCCAGACCAATCTTGGTCGTCCATGGGACTGACGTGCGCGTGTCGATCGACCGGCGGGCGGATAGCGCCGCCCGGTACTCCCCCTAACATAGCAAATCAGCGGGCGCTGGTCAACCCGCCGGGCAATTGCATCTTAATTCCGTTCGATTCGTGAGAACCTAAAATGACTCGGAAACACGACGCTCATTAGCCTAGGGTGAGACGCTGCGGGCCACCGGCCAACGGGGAGCGTGCGGGCCACCGACCTGAGGCCGGCTTCCAAATGACAGGTAAAGGGGCTGGTCGGTCAACGCGCGCAAATTAGCGGCAATGGCCCGGTGACCAAATCTGGGGTGCGAACATCAGACTATAATCAGGCCTATGAACCGTCGCCTGATCATTACCGTTGTGTCGGTGCTCGTCGCGCTGTGCGTGTGCCTGGCAGCGGCCGGCGCGGGCTTCTTAATTTATCAGCGGCTCGGGTCGCCGCCCGCGGCCTTGCCGGAAACAGCCGTGGACCTGACCGGCCACATGGTCATCGGCTTCGAGGTCGCGTCGTTCGTGCCGTGCGCGCTCGGCGACGACCCCGGCGACGGCCAGGGCTA
>JBBRZY010000729.1:0-2919 GCA_038252885.1 Anaerolineales bacterium
AAGCTGATGGCTCCTGAAGCCGGCCGGTTTCCCGACGCACCCACAGCCCCACGTGCGCCGGCTGCATGGTGTCGGTCACCACCGCCAACAGCCGCTCGTTGAGCGTATGCAAATCCACATCGTCGCGGGCCGTGGCGCTGAACCCGGCCAGGGTGCGGGCGGCGTCGTATTTGCGGCGGTAAAAGCGCCGGTCAATAAAAGCCTGCACCTGCCGCCGCAGGGGCGTGAATAGGGCCGCGATGCCGAGCGTTGAGACGACCGTCACCAGCGCCGAGCGCCGCTCGCCGGTGAGCGTGGACAACAGGCTTTCCAGCAGCACCACACTGCCCAGGTACACGCCGGCCAAGATGGCCGTCAGTGCGCCGTACACCAGCGTGCGGTTGACGATCAAGTCAATGTCATACAGGCGGTAACGCAGCACCGCCAGACCAATCGCCACGGGCAGCATCGTGGCGCACACCAAATACAAGACATGCAAGGCGGGCAGGTCGGTGAAGTTCACCGGCACCAACAAGCCGGCCACCGCGGCCGCATACACAAACCATTTGAGCTGCTGCCGCTGCACGCCTTGCGCCCGCCGCAGCCGCCACAACACCGACAGCACCGACAGGAAGCCGCCGACCAGGTACAACAACGACCCCACCCCAACGATGCCGATCGCCACCTCGGCCGAGTGGTCGCCAAACGCGCTCAGGCCGTAGGGATTCTCGAAGATGGTCAAAACTGATCCAAACCGTCCCGGCGTCAGGCCAAAGCCCGCGCCCATAAGGCCCAGGCCCACCAGGTTCATAACCGCCACCCAGCGCCAGCGCGGCGAGAGCAACTGGCCAGTGGGATAAAGCAACGGCAGCAAGCTGGTTATCGACCCAATCACCAGAATCCAGGACCAGTTGATCAGCCAGGCCGCAAACAGCGCACCGGGCAGCCAACCTGGATCAATCAGCAGCCCATAGATGGCGTATTCTTCCAGCGCACCTTGCAGGCCCGAGCTGATGCCCACGCCCAACAGCAGCAGCCCAATCGGGTGGCGCGGGTGACGCGCCAGGATCAGGCAGCCCATGGCGGTGTAGACCAAGGCAGGGATGATACTCGCGCCGCGCAAGCCCCAGCGCGGCCCGATGTCAACCGCGCTGTAGCGCAGCAGGCTCAGGCCGGTCAGCAGCGAAACGCCAATGACGGCCAGAAGCACCAGCCAGATGGGGTTGAAGCCGCGCGAGCGGCGCAGAGGGGCGAGGGGGTTCACCATCAGTCGAGGCGTGACCCCGCCGCGTCTCGGGTAAGACGCGGCGGGGTCACTTGAACTCGTCGCAGGCCGGTTAGGCTAATTGCCACCCGGCAGCGTGTGCAGATAGTTGTAGATTGCGGTCAGGTCGTCGTCGGACATCTTGCCGTAGACCGCCCAGGGCATGCCGGGCGACAACTGATGGCCGCCGGGCGTCACACCCGTGTGCAGCGCCGTGACGAACTGCTCGGCGGTCCACGCGCCCACCTCACCGGCCATCGTCAGGTCGGGGGTCAGGTCGCCGGTGCCAGGGTCGGCCGCGCCGGCCAGCGTGGGGCCGTGGCAGTCGCGGCACGCGCCCAGGTGGCTGAGGTACTCGCCATACTCGGCCCCGGTGGAGGCGGCCATGTTCGGGTGCGCCGCCGAGTGATTGGCAATCATCTCATACGGCGTCGGGCCGAGCTGGCCGGCCCCGGCCAAGACGTAGGCCATAAAGCTGAAGTTGCGGGCCGGGGTGGGGTTGTCAACCGCCGGCACGGTCTTGAGATAGGCCACCAGCGCGCCGAGGTCCGCATCCGATATATGCGTGTATTCGTGCGCGGGCATGATGAAGAGCGTGCGGCCGTCATTGCCGATGCCGTGACGGAGGGCGCGCTCCCAGAGCGCGTCGGACATGCCGCCCACGCCGCCCACGCCCGTGGTGAGGTTGGGCGCATACAGCGTGCCGAAGGGCGGCCCATCGGGAATCAGGGCCGGGTCAAAGAACACGTTGCCCCGCAGGGCTTCTCCGTGGCAGTCTTCGCAGCCCATGACCGCGTGGAACAGGTAATCACCGCGCGCCACCGCTTCGGCCGAGGTGGGGATGTCGACGGGTTGGCCCACGTTGGCATCCTGCGACAGTTGCTTTTTGCCCAGGGCGTATAACACGCCGACGGCCACGATGATCAGGACGATCAAGCCGCCGAGCACAATCCCGATCCATTTTAGAACTTTGCGCATTGCATTTTCCTCCAAGTGCTTTCAAGGTAATCCACGTGAAGCGCCTCGCCTGGGTTGGGCTTACTGCATATGGCCTCCTTGCGCGCCGGCCCTATCGGCCCCGGCTAACGCGCCCAGATTTTATCGGTATAGTCGTTGAATAGCTAGTCCCAAAACTACCCCATACAACAGGTGGGCCAGCGCCAGGTGCACGGCCGGCAGCGCCCGCAGCCACTCACCCGAGGGGCGGCTGCTGGTGACCAGCACCGCCAGCAACCACAGGCCGAACGCAAACACCAGGCCGGCGGCCAGGCCCGGCAGCCGGGGCAGATTGCGATGCACAATCCGCCAGCCGACGCCAAACAATGCGCCGTACACCCCCGCCACGGCCAGGTGCGTCAGCGCCCCGGTCACTGGCGCGGGCGTGGCGCTGGGGTCGAACTGCGCCAGCACCGTCTGCCAGGTGGCCCCGCCCACCAGGCCGACACCCAAGACGTACACCAGCATTATCAAACCGGCGATCACGCCAGCCAATAGGCCATCCACGGCGGCGTCGCCCCAGGTTTGCTTCGATTGCGGCCAGCTTTGGGTCTTCATAGTCGGCGCCTCCCGCGCGCCAATTTCAGCTTAGGGCCTGGGCATCCGCCAATCGTTACGGCGGGCGTTACGGAGATACGCGCAGGATTGTTGGCGGCCGCCGCTGTGGGCCAGCCGCCAAA
>JBBRZY010000730.1:0-2916 GCA_038252885.1 Anaerolineales bacterium
CACCGGGAAGCCCCCGTCGCTTAGGGCGCGCGCGCCGTGCATCGAGCCTTCGCCGCCGATGACAACCAGCCCCTCGATGCCGGCCTCGTTCAGCTTGCGCAGCCCCAAGCGCTGGTAGCGCGGCTCAGTGAATTCGGGGAAGCGGCCGGTCATCAAGATCGTGCCGCCCTTTTGGATGATGCCGCCCACGTCGCGCGGGCCGAGGTCCACAAAGTCGCCGGCCATCAGGCCCTCAAAGGCCCGCCGGATGCCCTTGACGTGCAGGCCCTGGCCCAGCGCGGTGCGGACGACTGCCCGCACACAGGGATTCATGCCCGGCGCGTCGCCACCGGAAGTCATTACGCCAATCGTTCGCATCGCTCGATCTAAGTGTCTGACAATCTAAAGTGGTTGCACCGCCACCATGCCCTCACCCAACAGGGCGCGGAGCTTTTCTTCTAGTGGCGGGCAATAGTTGGTGGTGTGGTTGGGAAACCGCAGCAAATAACTTTGGTTATTATAGTCGTGAACCGAGAATTCAAACTGATCCTGGCCGGGAAACGAGCTCAACAGGCCGTGTAGGACGCGCATCTTGCGGTTGTCGCGGTCTTTGTCGCCGCTGGTCTGCACCATGACGGTCACGCGGCGCGGCGGCTCGTTGGCGGGGGGCGGCTCCACACTGGCTAGCGGGCGCGTCTCACGCAGGGCGCTGTTGTTGCCAAAGCCGGTGCCGGCCGGGGCGCGCGGCAGGGTGGGTGGCTCGGTCGCGCGCTCGCTGGCCGGTTTGGCCGGCGGCGCGGCGCGCTGGGCGCTGTGGCCGTTGCCGTTGGCATGGCCGTTGGCCTTGCCCTGGCCGTTGCCGGTGTGGCCGTTGGCCGGCGCGCTGGTTTCGCTGCCGCCGCCGCGCCCCTCCACCGCCGTGGACGGGGGCGTGGCCGCTGGGCCGTCGGCGTCGGGCTGCCAGTCGTCATCGGGCAGCGGGATTTCGTCATCCATCCACGGCGCGGGGCCGGTGTCGTCGTCGAGCGTTGGGCGGCGCGTGGGTGCCGGGCTGGGTGGCCGGGTGGTCGCGCGCGTGGGTGTGGCGCTGGGGGCCGCGGCGGCCGAGGCAATCGCCGCCGCCGGGGTCGCCGTCACGGTGGGTGTAGGTGCATTCTGCGCGGCCCAGGCGCCGGCGTGGTGCGAAGTGGGGGCCGGGCGGCTCATGGCGGCGGCCAGGGCCGGGTCGGCCGGGCGCACCTGGTCAAACTCGCGCTTGAGTTGGTCCACGATGATCTTGGGCTGGCCCTGTCCCTTGGAATCGACCTTGCCGTAGATCACGATGATCTGTTCTAGCACCAGCCACTGGCTGACTTCTTTCCAGGTGCGCGGGAAGACCACCAACTCCAAATGGCCTTGCAGGTCTTCCACACTCACGAAGCCCATGGCGTCGCCCTTCTTGGTGAAGTGCGGGCGCAGGTTGGTTACCACGCCGGCCATGATCACGCCCCGCCCGTGGTCGTCTTCGGTGAGCTGCTGGCTGTAGTCAGTCACGGTCAGTTGCAGCACCTCCATCACCGGCTGCAGCGGGTGATCGCTGACGTACAGGCCGATCAGTTCCTTCTCCCACGACAGCGTCTCGCGCTTGGTGAAGGTGCTGGTAGCCGGGCTGAGCTGCACGCTGGTGAACGTGCTGGCCGCCCCGCCGAAGAACGAGAGTTGCCCGGCCTCGGCCGCGCGAAAGTGCGAGGTGCTGGCGTTGACGATCTGGTCTAGCCCGTCGAGCAGTTGCGCGCGCTCGCCGAAAGCCGTTAGCGCCCCGACCTTGATCAGGCACTCCAAGGGGCGCTTGCCCACCAGCCGCAGATCTACCTGCTGGCAGAAGGTGTCGAGCGAGCCGAACGCCCCATGCTCCTGACGCGCATCCAAAATGCCATGCACCGCGCCCTCGCCCACGTTCTTAACCGCTGCCAACCCAAAGCGGATGGCGAAGGGGCTGGCCGCGCCGGGGGCGGCGGCCTCGATGGTGAAGTCGAGCCCGCTCTGGTTCAGGTCGGGCGGCAGCACGGGGATGCCCTGGCGGCGGGCGTCGGCGGCGTAGAGCGCGATCTTGGCGGTGTCGTTGCGCGCCACCGACAGCAGCGCGGTCATATACTCCACCGGGTAGTGCGCCTTCAGATACGCCGTCTGGCAGGTGATCATGGCGTAGTCGGCGGCGTGGGCCTTGTTGAAGCCGTAGTTGGCGAAGAACTCAATGTCGCCGTAGACCGCCTCGGCCACGGCCGGGGTGTAGCCGTTCTTGAGGCAGCCGTTGATGAACTGCTGCCGGTGGCGGGCAATTTCGGCTTCGTTCTTCTTGCCCACCGCCTTGCGGATCTGGTCGGCCTCGCCGGGGGTATAGCCCGCCAGCCGCGTGGCGATCTGAATGATCTCTTCCTGGTAGACGATGATGCCATACGTCTCTTGCAAGATCGGCTCGAGGTCGGGGTGGTGGTAGCTGATCGGTTCCTCGCCGTGCATCCGGCGCACATACGAGGGGATGTAGTCCATTGGGCCGGGGCGATACAGCGCCACCACGGCGATGATGTGCTCGAACTCGGTCGGGCGCAGGGTGGTCAGCACCTTGCGCATGCCCTCCGACTCCACCTGGAAGATGCCGTCCACATGGCCGGAGGTCAGCAGGTCGAACAGCGGCTTCACATCCGCGTCGGCTACTGGGTCGTCCGGGCGGCGCAGGTAGGGGATGGATGTTAGGTCGAGTTGGCGGCCGTGGCGCGCCGCGATCAGGTCGCAGGCGCGGCGCATGATAGTCAGCGTGGCCAGCCCCAGGAAGTCGACCTTGAGCAGGCCGATCTTCTCGATGATCTCCATTGGGAATTGCGTGACCGCGCCCAGGGACGACTCGTCGGCCCCCTTGGTCGGGCGGTTGAGCGGCAAGTATTCGACCAGCGGCTTGTC
>JBBRZY010000731.1:0-2911 GCA_038252885.1 Anaerolineales bacterium
ACGTTGATCAGCTCATCGGGGTCGCGCGTGTCGACCTCGATGTCGAACACATCCACGTCGGCAAAGCGCTTGAACAGCACGCCCTTGCCTTCCATCACCGGCTTGCCAGCCAGCGCGCCGCGGTCGCCCAGGCCCAGGATGGCGGTGCCGTGCTGGTCGTCATGAAAGACCGGGATGTCGAGCATCTCGCGCAGCTTGCGCTCGATGTAGAAGCACTCCGGCGCCTTGATGTCTTCCAGGTTAATGCCGCCAAACGTCGGCGCGATGGCGCGCACGACGTTGATCAGCTCATCGGGGTCGCGCGTGTCGACCTCGATGTCGAACACATCCACGTCGGCAAAGCGCTTGAACAGCACGCCCTTGCCTTCCATCACCGGCTTGCCAGCCAGCGCGCCTCGGTCGCCCAGGCCCAGGATGGCGGTGCCGTTGGAGACGACCGCCACCAAATTGGCCTTGGCGGTGTACTCGTAGGCGCTGTCGGGGAAGCGCTCTAGCTCCTCAACTACCTTGGCCACGCCCGGCGTGTAAGCCAGCGACAGGTCGCGCTGGGTGGCCAGCGGCTTGGTGGCGACCACTTCGATCTTGCCGGGCCGGCCGCGGCGGTGATATTCAAAGATGTCTTGCAGGGTGATGGTCATAGGGGGTTCCTCCAACAGTTAGACCTTGAAGTCAATTCTACTCCTCCCGGCCCTGAAGCTTCAAGTGCGTTGCCACGCTAGCACAAGCAACCCGCTGAATTTCACGACTCGGAAGGCGAGCCAGGTAGACCGACCAGAGACTATGGCTCATGGGGCACGGATAGTTGCCTTGGCGCGCCGGCGGCGTCGCGCTCGATGACAAGCGTCTCATTAAAGTAGGGCGCGCAGGGCAGGGGCGTCAGCCAACACTGGTCGGTCACCACCGGCACCCGGATTGCCTCACCCTGGAGCGTGGTGTGTACCAACGTAGGCACCTGCTCGACCGCCGGCCAAGCGAAGGAATAGCTGCTCATCCCCACGTTGTGCAGGTGGGAAAAGGCGCGCAGTTCTAGCAGGGCTGCGTTGGCGAGCACCACCAGCGCGCACAGTTGCAGGCTGGCAACGCGCACCAAATTGATAACCTTGCGGCGCGGCACCGACGCCAGACGATGGTAGCCCAGGCTGATGGCCAGCAGCCCCAGTCCCCAAAAGTACCCTGCCGCAAAGCGCACGTCGGGCGCGGTGAAGATCCAATAGATCAGGCCGACGACCAGCGGCGTGCCGATCACCAGCGCCGCCGCGCGGTCGGTTTTGGTTGTGGCGCTGCCGCGCACGCCGGCCCACACCGCCACGCCGACCACAATTAACAGCACCGACAAGATAAAAGTGCTGTCGGTGCTCAGGCGGCCGAGCCAGCCGGGCAGCCAGCCTAAGTCGTGCAGCGTGGCCGTCAACGGGGCCTTGGGCTCACGCGCCCACGAGATAACCCATTTCGCTTCGCTCTGCACGGCGGCGGCTGGCACCACCCACGGCAGGCTTGAAAAGCAGGTTGCGACCACCGGATAGACCAGACAACCGCTAAGAAGGACGCTGCGGATTATCCACGGCAGCCCCAGGCCCAGCCCGCCGGCGCCTAAGACGCCCACCAGCGCGCGCCCCGGCCAGCGCCATTGCTGCCGCCGCGCGTACAGCGCCAGCGCGATGGGCAGCCCGAAAAGTGGCAGCGCCGATAGTTTGACGGTCACGGCGAACATCGCCACCAGCGTGGTGGCGGCGATCGCTTCTTTGAACGTGGCCGGGTCATCAAACATGCGGAGCGTCAGTGCCACCGCCAACAACGTCAGCACCAAGATCGGCCAGTCGGAGGTCGGCGAGTTGACGGCCATGAAGTTGAACACTGAGAACAGCATCACCGCGCCGATGGTGAGGAACAGGCTGGTGCGGGTCCAGCGCGGGCCGGGGCGGCGCAGCGCGCTCAGCCACTCGGCCCCATAGAGGCACAACAGCAGCGCGCCCAGTACATTCGGGCTGGTATTGATAGTGGACCCCCACAGCGGCACTTGCAGTAGCGCCGCCAGGGGCGTGGCCGTACTGTTGAAACCGAAGCGGCCTTGCAGGTTCGCCAAACCCAACGGCACTGCCGCCGCATGGGTCCACAAAATGTGTTGAAGGTGATACAGCCCGCTGTCGTAGTTGTCGGGGGGGATGTTCGCAAGTTGGGCCGCCAAGACGATCCAGCCCAGCCAGAGCAGACCGATCCGCGCCGACAGCCGCCCCCGACGGACCCGCATTAGCCGCACGGCCAGCAACAGCCAGCCGGAGAGCAGCACGACCCAACTGATTAAATTGGTCAAGGGCACCACAAAATTAAATAGCATGGCGAGCGCGGCCAGGACGGCCAGCCCCGCCACCCCGTCACCGCCGTCGAAGTGGCCCAGGCCTGGGCCGCCCAAGCGTTGGCGCAGCCAGGCCCATGGCAGCGCCCAACCAGCCAGCGCCGGCAGCCACAACACGATTGCAGTGAGAAAGAGTAGCATAAGCTTCAACGCCCTCTAATCGCAAAGTTGAGCGGACTTCAGTCCTCGCCCGCGCCGCGCGCGCAGCATGCCGACAACGCCGCCGCCCTTGCGCCCGCGCTAACGACGCGCAGGTGGGCTAAGTCTTTGCCGGTGACCTTCGGCCTGTTGAGCAGCGCTGCCGACGAGATGACTTTTGCCCAGCGCGCAACCCGAGTCAGCGGGCCGCCTCCGACCTGCGCCGCGCGCACACTGGCCTCGGCTGATTCGGCGCGAGAATGCATCGCATTACTATAGGACTGCCCGCGCCATTTGCCTACCGCGCTCAGTCGGCCGGTTCTTCCCACACCGAGCGGTACGCGCCAATGGCCTCAAAGTAGTTCACCAGCCGCTGGTAAAACGGGTGGCTCGTGATGGTCGCGCTGTCGCCGACGACGA
>JBBRZY010000732.1:0-2905 GCA_038252885.1 Anaerolineales bacterium
CACCAGCCGCGTTAACAACTATGCCCATGGCATGACCGTCAACTCCTTTAGCTCAGTGGCGCTCGACCCGCCGCTGGTGCTCGCCAGCATCGAGAACAACGTCCGCACGCATGCCCTGATCCAACGCTCGGGCTGCTTCGCGATGTCGTTCCTGCGCGCGGGGCAAGAGTGGATCTCCGACCGCTTTGCCGGCCGCGACACCGAGAACACCGACCGCTTTGAGGGGCTGGCGACCTACACCGCCGTCACCGGCGCGCCGATTCTGGCGGACAACATCGGCCACCTGGATTGCAAGCTGGTGGCCGCGCACCCGGCCGGCAACCACACCATCTTCATCGCCGAGGTGGTGCACGCCAGCGTGGGCAGCGCCGGCCCGGTCATCGGCGACGAGGGGCTGGACGCAGCGGCGGAGGCCGCCACGCCGCTGCTCTATTTCAACCGCGACTACCGCCGCCTGGCCTGACCCGCGCCGTGCCCAAGGAGCCTGGCCTGCCTGCCCCGCTGACTGACGCCGAGCAGCATACTTTGCTGGGCCTGGCCCGCGCGGCGCTCGCCGCCACGGCCGCGCACCGTCCCGCGCCGCCGGTGGACGTGAGCCAGCTCTCGCCCGCGCTCATCCGCCCCGGCGCGTGCTTCGTGACGCTGATGCTGGGCGGCGAGTTGCGCGGCTGCATTGGCGCACTGCGCGCCGACCGTCCCCTCTACGCCGACGTGCAGTACCACGCGGCACAGGCGGCCACGACCGACCCGCGCTTTCTGCCCGTCACCCCGGCCGAAGTGCCGGCCATCGCGCTGGAGATCTCCGTGCTGACCGCACCCCAGCCGCTGAACTACACCGACGCCGCCGACCTGGTGCGCCAACTGCGCCCACAGGTGGACGGCGTGGTGCTGTCGCAGGGCCAGCGGCGCGCCACCTTTCTGCCGCAGGTGTGGGAGAAAGCGCCCGAGCCAGAGCGCTTTCTGAGCCTGCTGTGCGACAAGCTGGGCCTGCGCCCGCAGGCCTGGCAGCGCACGCATCTGCGCGTGGAAACGTATCAGGCGCACAGCTTCGCCGAGACCGGCGCTTGACGCCGCCCTTCTCCGCCGCGCGCGCCAAGGAACAAGCACTGGCGCTGGGCTTCAACCTGGTGGGGCTGACCCCCGCCGCGCCCTCGCCGCACTTGCAGGCTTACTTTGATTGGCTGGACGCCGGCCGCCACGGAACGATGGACTACCTGGCGCGGCCCGACCGCACCGCCCGCCGCCGCGACCTGAACGTCATCGTGCCGGGCGCGCAGTCGCTGCTGATCGTCGGGCTCGACTATCACACGCTACATTTGCCGGCTGAAGTGTTGAACGACCCGACGCGCGGCCGCATCGCCGCCTACGCCTGGGGGCAGGACTATCACCGGCTGATGCTGCCGCGCCTTAAGGCTTTGGCAAACTGGCTGGCGGCTGAGGGCGGCGGCGCGGTGGACAGCAAGGCCTACGTGGACACCGGCGCTGTGTTAGAACGCAGCCACGCGCAGCAGGCCGGGCTGGGCTTCACCGGCAAGAACACCATGCTCATCAACCGGCGGCGCGGCAGCGATTTCTTCTTGGGCGAGGTCGTCACCACACTGGCGTTCGACGTCTACGACCAACCGGAAGCGCCCAGCCTGTGCGGCACCTGCACTCGCTGCCTGAACGCCTGCCCGACCGCGGCCTTCCCGCAGCCGTACGTGCTCGACGCCCGGCGCTGCATCAGCTACCTGACCATCGAAGACGCCGGCTGGGTCGACCGCGCCCTGCGCCCGCTGATGGGCAACTGGGTGTTTGGCTGCGACCTGTGCCAGACGGTGTGCCCGTGGCAGCGCTTCGCCGTGCAGAGTCACGAGAGCAGTTTCTTCCCGCTGGACGCCGACCGGGCCGCGCCGCCGCTGGCCGAGTTGTTGGCGTTGACGCCCGCCGCCTTCGCCCAGCGCTTCGCCGGATCGGCCGTGCTGCGCGCCGGGCGCGACCAACTGGTGCGCAACGCCTGCCTGGCCGCCGCCAACGGGGCGCAACACACGCAGGCCGGCGCGCTGACTGACTTGCTGACTGACAGTAGCCCGACGGTGCGCGGGCATGCCGGCTGGGCGCTGGCCCGTTTGCAGGGCGCGGCGGCCGGTCAGCGTTTGGCGCAAGCGGCCGCCGCCGAGCGCGACCCCGCCGCCGCCGCCGATCTGCGCCAAACGCTGGCCGAAATCGGCATTATCCAACTCTAACCTGCCGCCTCTTGTCACAACCCGATTCTTTGCCTACACTACATGGGCAGCGGCCCCTCTTGCCGCCGCAGAGTAGAGGTACAGGCCATGCCGGTTAATCTGGTTTTTATTGCTGGGGTGACCCTGGTGGTGATCATCGCGGCGTACGCCTTGGGCGTTTACTTCCGCCGCCGCTCTGAAGACCAACCGCTGTTCCCGCCGTCGTCGCCGACCGCCAAACGCATGAGCGCGGCCCCGGCTGCGGCGCGCGCTGCGATCCGGGGCGACGCGCCCGACCGCGAGTTGCGGGTGGTCATCAACTGGCTGCTCAGCCAGGCGTTCGAGCAGACCGGCATCCGCGTGGCCGACGACAAGCTGGCCTACGACCGGATTGTGGCCGTGGCGCGCAAAGCAGTGGAGGCGCTTAAGACCCAGCCGGCGTACGACATCTCGCTGCCGTTCCTGACGGCCGATGCCAGTGGCCCCAAGCACCTGGAGGCCCGTCTGACCAAAGACATATTCGCAGAACTGGTCAAATAGTGGGCTGATTCGCGGGAGCATTTCAGTCTGGGGGCCAATTTTGTAAAAGGCTCGGTGGCTGCAACGTCGAGACAGGTTCTCACCGCAATTTGAGGTTGTGATACTTTGTATCTGACCGAAGGAAATTTTTACCAGGGGGTAGGTGGGCAAGCCCACCCACC
>JBBRZY010000733.1:0-2894 GCA_038252885.1 Anaerolineales bacterium
AGCCCGTGGGCCTGACCTATATTGCATTGGCCGCGCAGGACGCTGAGACGTGCGAGCGCTACATCTGGGCCGGCGACCGTGAGGCCAACAAGGCTCAGTCGGCCGAAGCGGCGCTGGCGATGGTGCACGGCTATCTGCGGGCGCGCCCCACCCCGCCATGACCGAGCCCATCGAAGTCGAGGCCCGCTTCGGCGAAGACGGGCACATCACGGTGCTGAGCTTCACCTGGCGCGGGCGCAAGCGGCCGGTGCTCGACCACGGCCGCCAGTGGGGCAGCGAAGACGGCTTTCACTTCCTGCTCATGACCACCGGCGACCAGGTCTACGAGTTGGTCTACGCCCCCCTCTCTAGCCTCTGGCACATCGCCGGCAACCCCACCAACGGCCCGCGCAAAGCCTAAGCCTGCTTACCCCGGCGGCAGCGCCAACTGCGGAATGATGAAACGGTAGAGCGCGAACACCGCCAGCGCCGCCAGCAGCGCGATGGGGGCCAGCGGCAGCAGCCAGGCCGCCGCCGCGCGGAGTGTTTCACTCCCCACCGACACGAGCGCCAACGCCCCGCGCGTCCACTGCCGCAGCGCCACGGCTACGCCGATAGCGATCAGCGGCAGCGCCGGATACAGGTAGCGCCCCTGGAACTGCACATACGTCAGGTTGTAGTAGAGGTAGACCGCCACCGCCAGCAGCAGCGCCACGCTCACCAGCGTTAAGGCGTCGCGCCCGGCCGGGGTCAGCGGCGCGTGTGAATGCCGCCAAGCGATGAGCGCGCCCACCAGCCCAATGACAATCGCCCCAGTGAAGACCAGCAGCGCCAGATACACGCGCTGATCCATCACCACGCCCATCCACCCAAACTGGCCCCAGAAGCTCTGGAACGTCGTCTGAATAAAGCGTTGGGCATAGTCCGCCGGCCCCCACAGCGCCAACGCCTCGCTGGTGCGCAACTGCCCCTGCACCACCGCGTCATGCTGCTGCAAGCCCAAGAAGTCTAGCCCGCCGTAGACCGCCAGGTTGCGCCCCCACCACAGCCCGCCGAGCACCACCGCCGGCGCAAACCCGGCCGCGCCGCTGCGGACCAGTTGCGCCACCGGCCAGCGCTCGCGCCGCGCCACCAGCAGCAGCGTCAGCGCCACCAACCCCGCCAGCGGATAAGCCGAGAGCTTGGTGACGAATGCCAGCCCGAGCACCACGCCCAGCGGCCACCACCTTCTGAGCCGCGTTTCAAGCGCCAACACCTGCCGCACGCACAGCCACAGCCCCAGCGCCATCAGCCCTTCGGCCAGCGCATCGTTGTTGGCCGCCGCCATCATCGCGAGGTGCTGCGGCAGCACCGCCACAAAGCCGGCCGCCGTCAGCGCCAGGGCTGGCTCAGCCGGGGCCAGCGCCCGCGCCAGCCGCCACGTCAGCACAATCACCGCCGCGCCGAGCAGCAGCGTGAACAGCCGCACCGCCAGCAAAGCGCCGTTCCACGCGGCGTACACCGGCGCGGCCAGCAGGTAGTACAGCGGCGGCTGCCAGCTTTCGTAGCGCACCTCCGTCACCGGCAAGTCGGGCGGGAAGTGCGCCGATTTCAGTTGCTCCAGATAGTCGGCGTCGTAGTCGCCCGGCCGCAGCACCGGCAGCGCGCCAGTCTCGACCAGCGCGCGAATGTAGTTGTAGTGCGCGGGCTCATCCGGCACCTGCCAAGCGGGCGTGCCGACGGCGTAGAGCGTGCCGATAACGAGATAGGCCGCGAGGATCAGCCAGAGCGTGAGGCGTTGCGCTTGGGCAGATGGGAAAGGCATGGGCTGATTATAGCGGCACAGAAAAGCGGCAGGGCCGAGACCCAACTCGGCCTCGGCCCTGCCTCGTTCTCTTTTTTCTGCCCCTATCTGGGCTGCCCTAACCGCGCCTTCTCTGCCTCGACCACCACGGCAGCATTGAGCTTCTTGAAAATGGGCCAGGTGTCCGCGACAACTTGCCGGAGTATGCTGGGTTAGGCGGCGCGGAAGGACGGCGGCCAGCCATTACAGGGTTGGGCCCCAACGGGCGGCTATTTACTGCTGACTCCCCAGTCGACTAGAATTTCGTTCTCGGCGGTAGTCGTCACGCGCTCTAGGTCCGTCCCATCTGGCAGGCTCGTGTAGATCTCGGCGAATGGCCCGTTCGTGGCGACGGAGAAGGCGAGGCGCTCGCCATCCGGCGACCAGACCGGACCGAACGCATACATCCCCTCGAGGGCCAGCTTATGCACCACCGGGCCGTCCAAGTCAATCACCATGAGCATCCCACCAGCGGAGGTGACCACCGCGTTCCCATCCGGCGAGAAGCGTCCCGGGTCCTCCAGCGAGCCATCGGATAACAGTCGCGGCTCGCCTCCACTGGCGTCGACCAGCATCAACGGACCAGGCCCCTCCTCGCCCGTGTGACGCTTGAAGACAAATTGATTGTCCGAGGAATAATCGCCCGGCATATCCTGCATGCCCGCCGGCGGAGTCGTCAGTCGCTGCACATCCGAGCCGTCCAAGGCACTCACGGTGTAAATCCCGAGGCGTGAAGCATCCGAGTCGTCCCACCCTGTGCAGGCGAGCCGGGCATCATTGCGCGACCAAGTGGTGCAAGGCAGATTGAGCGTCGCATCGGGAATAGCGAGGACGCGCAGCACGGTTCCATCAACGGCAATGATCGCTGTGCCAATCCGACCGTCAGCCAGCAGCGTCGGCACGGCGATCTCTGTTCCCGCAAAGGACCAGCGACCGCCCCCCTCGGTCCAGGGCAACGGGACGGCGGTCTCCGCGCTGCCATCGGTTTGGGCAACGAACATGCCAGCGAAGGTATGAGTGGCCTCGATGAAACGAGAGAAGAGCAGCCGGCCCGCAAAGACAGCGGGGGCAGTGATGCTCGCCGGCGGGTTGG
>JBBRZY010000734.1:0-2891 GCA_038252885.1 Anaerolineales bacterium
CCGGACGTTTCAAACCATCCAGCACAGCATTGGTTTTTCGGGCGACGCACCGCCAGTCAGCCAGGTTGTGTTGAACGAAACCGCGGTCACCCCCACGGCCGGCACCCTGTTCGGTACGCCCATCCTCACCGAGACTCCTGAGCCGACCAGCACGGCCAGCCCAACTGAGACTGCCAGCCCGACCACCACCGCCACGGTGGCGCCGACCAGCACGGCCACGGCGGTCCCGTCCGATACGGCCGTGCCGTCCGACACAGCAGCGCCCACCAGTACCCTGGCGCCCAGCAGCACCACAATCGTGGGGAAGCCCAGCAGCACCCCGGCGCCCACGAATACGGCCGTCCCCACCAACACGCCCGTTCCCACTAACACGACAGTGCCGTCGAGCACACCCCTACCGCCGACCAAGGCGCCGGCCCCTACCAGCACGCCGCTGCCCCAGGCCAAGGCTACGCAGCCCCCCGAGGTTAAGGCTACGCCGCTGCCAGATCCTAAGGCTACGCCGATCACGGGCGTCATCCTCAGCGCTTCGGCGGACCGGACGGGCGGCGGCAGAGGCAATGCGCTGGACGTCACGGTCACGGTGTCGGAACCGACGACTTTGACGCTCATCGACTCGGTGAGCGGCACCCTGGCTTCGAAGGAAGCCTGCGAGGACAAGTGCGTGATCCATATCGGCAGCATCGGCAAGGGCGCGGGTTATATTGCAATTACGGCGGCCGACGGCGGTGTGCTGACGGTTTGGTACCCAGAGAAGAGCTAGCCTGACCAGTGCCGCAGCAGGTGGCGCGGCGGCGGCGGCGCGGTCAGAGAGTTAGGTCTAAATGGCAAAAATTTTGGTTGTGGATGACTCGCCCACCATTGTGCAACTGATCCGGTTGGCGCTGGCCGAGGCCGGGCATGAGATTCGAGTCGCCGAGAACGGCGCGCTGGGCGTGGCGGCGGCCAAGGAATGGCTGCCCGATCTGATCGTCATGGACATCAACATGCCGGGGATGAACGGCTATGAGGCCACGCGCCTGTTGCGCCGGAATGCGTCCACGGCCAATACCCCGATTTTGATTCTCTCCGCCCAAGACAGTATCGCGGAGAAATTGAATGGCTTTGAAGCCGGCGCCGATGACTACCTGACCAAGCCGTTCGAACCCGGTGAGCTAGACGTGCGCGTCACCGCGCATCTGAATCGGGCCCAAGACCTCCTCAGCCGGACGGGGGGCGATGCACCGCCCGAGGAAAATGGCCTGCTCATCGCCTGCTTCTCCTTGCGCGGCGGCTCCGGCGTTTCAACGCTGGCGGTTAACCTGTCGACCTCGTTGGCCCGCATCTGGAACCGGCCCTGCGCCTTGCTGGATTTGGCCCTGACCGGCGGGCACGACTCGCTCTTGCTTAACTTGCCGCTCAAACGCACCTGGGCCGACCTGGCGGCCGTCCCGCTGGTCGAATTCGACGGCGATTTCGTCGAAAAGCACCTCTCGCGGCATGACTCGGGCGTGCGGGTCTTGGCGTCGCCGGCCAATCCGGAGGACGGCGAACAGGTAAAGGTGGCCCATGTCGCGCGGGTGCTAGAGTTGCTGCGTCCCCGCTATGACTACCTGATGGTTGACCTGCCGCACGACTTTCGCGAGACTACGCTCACGGTGCTAGACGCCGCGGATATCATTCTCATGCCGTTCCCGCCCGACATCGCGTCGGTCCGCAGCGCGATCGCGGCGCTGCACACGTTCGACGCGCTCGGCTATTCTTCCGACAAGGTGCGGCTGGTCCTCAATTGGACCTTCCCCAAACTCGGTCTGGCCCAGGCCGATATCGAGCGCTTCTTGAAGCACAAGATCGACTTCATCATCCCCTATGACTTGCAAGACCTGGTCAAGGCTGTCAACTCTGGCCAGCCATTGGTGCTGGGCGCCCCCACGCACCCTTTGACCGCGCTGTTGGAAGACTATGCTTTCCGCCTCAGCCCCCCAGGCGCGGTGGACGCGATGGTGGATAAAGATAACCCGCACTATCAGCGGGTGCTGAGCCGGGCCCAGGCGCGCGCCGCGTCTGCCAAAAAATAGCGCCGCCTGAACTTCTGTAACAGCAAACCGCCCATCACTTTGATGGGCGGCTTTTCAATTTAATGGCGTGGCAGCCGGCAGAAAGCCTCCCCGCTATTTGCCCTAAACTTTTGTGCCCATTTATTCCGCGCGCTACGACCGCGCCGGGCGCGGGGCGATCTCAAAACTCTCGTCGCCGCCCAGCAGGCCGGTCAGACCCGCGGCGCGGCTCGCCAGCACGCGGCTGGGCGCGAAGTAGGCGAAGTTGAAGTTGACCTCGTCGCCAGCCTGCTTGCCGGGCAGCGGCATCAGGCGGGCGGTGAGCGGCTTGTTGAGGCGCAGCGCCAGCGCGGCCACGTCGAGCAAGATGGCCGCCAGCGCGCCGCTGTCGGTGTCGCCCGGCAGCGGAATAGTGTCGAGGCCCGCGCCGCACACGGTGCTGTAGAGCAGCAGGTCGGCCACGGTCAGCCGGCCCTCGGCGGCGCGCGCGGCCAGCACCGCGTCCTCCAGCACGGGGAAGAACAGCCCCGAGAAGCCCACATGCGGAACGCTGCGCGTGGCGCGGTCGAGGCTGTCGGCCAGGAAGGCGGCGGCGGCCAGCGTGCCGTGCTGGCCGATGGGCTGGCCGGTCAGGCGCTCCAGCGCGGCGCCGAGCGACCGGGCAGCTTCGGGGAAGGGCGCCAGCGTGAAGTCGATCCCGCCGAAGCGCAGGCCGCGCCCGCCGCCCGGTTTGCGCGCCGCTTTGGTGATGCGGCCGGCGTGCTCCTCCACGGCATGCATCAGCCGCGCGCGGGCGTCGGCCAGCGAGGTGGCCTCGGCGCAGGCGGTGACGGCCAGGTCGGCCGCCTCCACGCC
>JBBRZY010000735.1:0-2884 GCA_038252885.1 Anaerolineales bacterium
AGGCGGCGGCTATGTGGGACTGGATGTGAGCGCGGCGATGCTGGCGCGGGCGCGGCGCTACACGGCGGCCGAGGCCAGCCTGCCGGCGGATAGGCTGACCTTCTGGCAGGCCGATCTGATGGACCCCGCCTGGCCGAGCGCCCTGCCCGACCAGCAGTTTGATTGGGTGCTGGCGTTTGGGGTGTTTCACCATTTGCCAGGGGCGGCGCGGCGCGCGCAGGCGTTTAGCACGCTGGCGGCGCGGCTGGCCCCGGGCGGCACGCTGGCGATGGCGAACTGGCAGTTTGCGCGCAGCGAGCGGCTGGTGCGGCGGCAGGTGGCCTGGTCGGCGCTCGGCCTGCGCCCAGACGAGGTGGAGCCGGGCGACACGTTATTACCCTGGGAGCGCGCCGGCCGTAAGGGGCTGCGCTACGTGCATCTGCTGGACGAGGCCGAGGCGCGCGCGCTGGCGGCGGCGGCCGGGCTGCGGGTGCAGGCGACCTTCAGCGCGGACGGCGCGAGCGGCGATTTGAACGAGTATTGGGTGATGAGGCGAGGCGGAGGGGAATAGGGGGTATAAAGGGTCTAAGGCGAGGGGACTTGAGGGACTCTGCGGAAATACAAGAGCATGGTAGGGGGACTCAGGGGACTCAACGCGAGTGTAGGCTGATGGCAAGCAGGAGGCGGCGTGTTACGAACTCGGACTGAACGCTATCTGACGAACGCGGACGACATCGCGGCGAACCGCAGCGGCACGCTGACCGACAAGCAGCGGCGCGAGGCCGGCGCGCTCAAGCTGGGAACGGGCGTCATAGGCGTGGTGGTGCTGCTGGTCGTCGGCGGGCTGTTGGCCTTTCCGTTCGTGCTGTTGTGGCAGGAGCAGGGGGAGCTGTGGGGGCTGGTGATCGTGGCGGTGATTCTGCTGTTGGTAGGCGTGCCCGTCGGCCTGCTGGTGCTTAAGCAGCTCGTCCGGCTGGTGCTCACGCGGCAAGACCTGGCGGCGGGCGACGTGCAGCAGGCCGATGGCGTGGTAACCTGGCGGCGGCGGCGCTACGCGGCCGAGTTTCCGGGGCGCGCCTTTTGGACCACAAACAGCGTGACCAGCCTGCCGCCGGGGCCATACCGCTTCTACTATCTGCCGCGCTCGGGCTACGTGCTGTCGGCTGAGAAACTGTCGGGGATGATGACGCTGGGGGGCGAGACGGCCGATTTGAACCAGGTGCTGGGCAGCGTCATCGGCTTCGGCACCGGCGACCTGGAGGCCAACCGCGATGGGCGCTTGGGCAGCGGCCAGGGCGCGCGCATGGTGGCGGCTATGATCGGCCAGGGCTTAATTGCGCTGCTAATCCTGGGCTTCTGCGGCTTCATGGCCTTCAGCGTCCTCTCCGACTCGGGCAGCGACACGCCAATCACGCTGCTGTTCGTGGGCGTCATCGGCCTCATCGGGCCGCTGGTAATCGGATGGTCCATCGTCAAGCTGGGGCTCGACCTGCTGGGCGGGCGGGTAGAGACGGTGGAAGGGCCGGTGCAGCGCACCTACCGCAGAAGCGGGCGCAGCACGACTTACTATTATCAGGTCAACACCATGAAGTTTACGGTGACCTTCAACGCGTACCAGGCGCTGGTAAGCGGGCCGGTGTATCGGGTGTACTACGCCCCGCGCAGCAAGCGGCTGGTGGCGTTGGAGAACGTGAGGAGCTAGAAGTCGGAGGTCGGAAAAGGCAGGCAGCGGGAGGATGGGGCAACGCAGATGGATGATGGCCAGGACAGGACCACACCCCTTGGCTCGATCTTCCACTTCACGGAGGCCGACCTCTCATACAATCGCCAGGGCCGGTTGAGCGCGGGCCAGGCGCGGCGTATGTTAAGGTCGCTCATTCTCGGAGTCGTGGTGTGGCCCCTCTTGGCAGGGATTGGCTACCTGTTGATCTTCGGGCGGTCGCATCTTAGCCCCATCTATACAGCGGTTTTCCTCAGTATCGCAGCCCTGATTATCTTGACCCGCCCAGCTCGCGCGGCCTTGAAAGTATGGCGTGATTGGCGAGGCGGCCGGGTCGCGCACGTAGAGGGCGTGGTAACCACTCACGTCATTCGAGACTCGACCAAGTTTGCTAACCAGCAACAGCGCTACTACTCGGTCGCTGGGCAGAAATTTGACGTCTCGCAACTTGCTTCCGAGATGCTCAACAATGGCAAGCTCTATCGCGTGTACTACGCGCCCCACTCAAACCAGGTATTGGCGCTGGAACGTAAGCGCGGTCGCCCTTTGCAGTGAGCCCGTAGGTCTTGTGCGCTCCTAACACCCTCCTAACCGCAATTGCCCGAGTCGCGGTACACTGTGCTGACAGATTGGTATTCACAAGTCAAGGAGCCTCCTGTGTCTAAATATGTTGAATTCCCGCTGGATGGCGGGGGCAGTATTGTGATCGAGTCGGCTGAAGAGACAAGCCACAGCGGCACCGGCTTTCTGCGCGGTGAGAGCGGCTACGCCACCGCCAACGCCGCCACCCAGTCGTTCGACGCCTCGGTCGAGGCCGTGCGGCGCTCGGCCGACCTGCTGGTGAGCAAGCTGCGCGGGCTGAGCACCCCGCCCGACGAGCTGGTGGTGGCCTTTGCGCTCAAGGCCAGCGGCGAGCTGGGCGGGCTGGCGGTCGCCAAGAACGGCGGCGAGGCCAACTTCAACGTCACGCTCAAGTGGAGCAAAGACTTCAAGAAGGACGACGCCCCGGCTGAAGCCAAACCGGCCAGCAAGCGCGCCACCAAAGCCGTGGGGCGGGCCGCGCCGGCTGCCGCCGCCATGCCCGAAGCGGACGCGCCGGAGCCGGACGAACCGGAGCCAGACGAAGACTCAGCCGACTAGCCGCATACGATTGATGCCGGCATGACCTCCCTCGCAGACTTTAGC
>JBBRZY010000736.1:0-2863 GCA_038252885.1 Anaerolineales bacterium
GAAATTCAAAATAAGCCTGGGCCCCTTCAGTCCGGCCCAGTCGTTCAGCCAGTCATCCGGCGCACTTACGCATATGTGATCCGCGATGATTTCCTCTCAGCGTCCGAGCTGGAGTTTTATCGTGTCCTGCGGTTGGCGGTGGCTGAAAGCACCACTATATGTCCAAAAGTTTCGCTCGGCGACTTGTTTCGAGCAAAATCGGACGACCCCAGCGAAAACCGCATCCTTACGAACAAGATTGATCGCAAACATGTAGATTTTCTACTGTGCGACCCGGCTACTATGCGCCCTCTGGTGGGGATCGAACTGGATGACAAGAGCCATCAGCGTAGCGACCGTCAGGACCGCGACGAATTTGTCGAGGCGGTCTATGGCGCAGCCAAACTGCCGCTGGTCCACGTCCCCGTGCGGTGGTCATATGATGTTCTGGCGTTGCGGTCGCGCCTGGAGCCATATGTCAGTGGCCCGACAGCCGAAGCACCGCTTGTGCCCGTGGTCGTCGATAAGCCGAGCGCCTCGCCCTACTGCCCGAAGTGCGGCAAAGAGATGATATTGCGGACGGCCAAGAGCGGCGCGAATCAAGGCAGCCAGTTTTGGGGCTGCCCCGATTATCCGCGCTGTCGTGGCTTGCTAAAATATGCGGCGGAGAAAGCGGCATAGGGCCGTTGCCAATTGCTTTCTGCCGCGCCACTAAAGGAGATCACCCATGACCATCCCCGCCGCCTTCGCCATCCTGGCCGGCCAATGGACCGGCGCCAACCGCTTGTGGCTCGACCCGGAAGGGCCGGCGCGCGACTCGACCACGACGCTGCGCGTGGCGCCAGCGGGGCGCGGCCACTTCCTTACGTTCACCTACGCGTGGGCCGAAGGCGGTAAACCGCAAGACGGCCTGCTGGTCATCGGCCTGACGCCCGACGACAACGTGGTGCATGGCACCTGGCTGGACTCGTTTCACATGGGCGATCAGTTTATGGCGCTGACCGGCAGCGTGGAGGCGGGCGGCCGCGTGGCGCTGGCGGGCAGCTACGCCGCGCCGCCGGGGCCAGACTGGGGCTGGCAGATCACCCTTGCGCCGGTGGCAGATGGGGGGCTGCAAATCCTCATGCACAACGTTCAGCCGGGCGAAGCGCCGCAGTTGGCGGTCGAAGCGGCCTACACGCGCTAATGGCAGGAGCCAAATGAATTGAACACCAAAGTCTTACTGACAGTTACCAGCGCCGCGCTGGCGGGGGCGGGGGTGCTGGCGCTGTTCGCGCCGGAGTTGCTCACGGGCGGCGGCCTGCCACCGGCCAGCCCGCTGCCGGCCGTGGGGCAACTGCTGGGGGCGCTCTACCTAGCGGCCGCCGCCACCAACTGGGTCGCGCGCGAGAGCGTCATCGGCGGCGTGTATGGCCGGCCGATTTCGTTGGGCAACTTTGTGCACTTCATGATTGGCGCGTTGGTGCTGGCTAAGGTGGCGCTGGGCGGCGGGGGCGGCTGGCCGGTGCTCCTGGCGACCGTGGTCTACGCTGCGCTGGCAGTGGTTTACGGCTGGCTGGTGTTTGTGGCCACCGGCTTGCCCGCGAAGCCGAAGCCGCCGACCCCGTGAGATAGTCGCCTGACATCGCTTCTCCCCTGTTTCCCCCCTGCGCAGGTGCAGTTGCTGGAAGGCGGCTGAGGCCGCCTTAGGCCGGCCAGAACGTCGTGAACAGCAGGTAACCGTTCAGGCCAATGATCGTGGCTGTGACGACCCAAGCCAGCGCCTTGAGCCAGGCCGGGTTTACGAAGCGCCCCATCTTGGCCTTCTCGCTGGTGAACTGCACCAGGGGCACGACCGCGAAGCTGAGTTGCAGCGACAGGACCACCTGGCTGAACACCAGCAGCCGGCCGGTGCCGCCCTCGCCGTACAGGCCGGCCACGATGACCGCTGGGATGATTGCCAGGCCGCGCGTGATCAGCCGGCGCACCCACTGCGGGATATGCAGGTTGAGGAAACCCTCCATCACGATCTGCCCCGCCATTGTGCCGGTCAGGGTCGAGTTCTGGCCCGAGGCCAGCAGCGCGACGGCGAAGGCCACGCTGGCCCCCGTGACACCCAGCGCAGGGGCCAACAGGTGGTAGGCGTCTTCGATGTCGGCCACGTTCTGGTTAGGCGTGCCGTGAAACACCGCCGCCGAGAGCACCAGGATGGCGGCATTGATGAAGAAGGCAAACATCAGCGCCACGGCCGAGTCGATGCTGGCGAAGCGGATGGCCATGGCTTTGCCGCTGTCGGTGCGCTCGAAGTTGCGGGTCTGCACGATGCTGGAGTGCAGGTATAGGTTGTGCGGCATGACCGTGGCCCCTAAGATGCCGATGGACAGATAGAGCGCGCGCGGGTTGGTCACAATCTGCGGCGCGGGCAGCAGCCAACCCAGCATGGCGGCCAAGGGCGGCTGCGTGAGCACCAGCTCGTAGGCGAAGCAGAAGCAGATGATGCCCACCAGCGTGGCCACCAGCGCCTCGATGTAGCGGAAGCCCTTGCTTTGCAGGAACAGGATCATCAGCACGTCGAGCGAGGTGACCAGCACGCCGACGACCAGCGGGATGCCGAACAGCAGGTTGAGGGCGATGGCCGACCCGACCACCTCCGCCAGGTCGCAGGCGATGATGGCGATCTCGCACAGCCCCCAGAGCACATAGGCCACCGGGCGGGGATAGTGGTCGCGGCAGGCCTGCGCGAGGTCGCGGCCGGTGGCCACGCCCAGCTTGAGCGACAGGTGCTGCAGTAAGATCGCCATGAAGTTCGACAGCAGCACCACCGACAGCAGCATGTAGCCAAACTGCGCGCCGCCGGCCAGGTCGGTGGCCCAGTTGCCGGGGTCCATGTAGCCCACGGCCACCA
>JBBRZY010000737.1:0-2862 GCA_038252885.1 Anaerolineales bacterium
AGCCGGGACGGGGGTCTCGCCCTGCTCCACTGGGGTGGGCGTGGCGGCCGGGGTGACGGTGCTGCAGCCGAGGGCGGCACAGACTAAGGCAATGAGGCTCAACCGAAGAGTATTCATGGCGATATTGTGCTGCGGGTGAGTGGACTGGTTTACGCTATGTTGGGGTGTGGGCGCTGACGGCGGGCGCGTTGGGCGGGGCAGGCAGTTCATTATACCCGCGCGGCGGCGGTTGCTTGCGGCGCGGGAATACGTTACAACCATACCATGACCGAAGCACAACGCTTGCAATCTGCCTGGGACCGCCGCGCCCCACTGCACGACGACAAAGACACGACCGCCTATCGCTTGCTCAACGGCGCGGCCGATGGCTTCCCCGACCTGATGGTAGACCGCTTTGGCCCGGTGCTGATTGCCAACGTCTACAGCCAGGGCGAGAAGGTGAAGCCGCCAACCAAGCTGCTGAACACGCTGGCCGACTGGGCCGGGGCCACGGCGGTGTATGTGAAGTATCGCCCGCGCCAGGCCAATGCGCTGGCCGAGGCCGACCGCCAGGCGCTGGCCCCGCCCGAGGCGCTGATCGGCCAGTCGGTGGATGAGGTGGAGGCGGTGGAGAACGGGCTGCGCTTCAAGGTGCGCCCGGCCGAGGGGCTGAGCACCGGGCTATTCCTCGACATGCGCACGGTGCGGGCCTGGCTGCGCGAGCAAGCCAAGGGCCGCACGATCCTTAACTGCTTTGCCTACACCTGCGGCTTTGGGCTGGCGGGGATGGCGGGCGGCGCGGCGCGCGTGGTGAACCTGGATATCTCGCGCCGCTATTTGGAGTGGGGGCAGGCCAACTACGCCGCCAACGGGCTAGACGCGCCCAACACCGACTTCATCTTCGGCGATGTGTTCGACTGGCTCAAGCGCTTCACACGCACCGGGCAGAAGTTCGATCTGGTGGTGCTCGACCCGCCCAGCTATGCCACGACGCGCCAGACGCGCTTCTCGCTGGCGCGCGACTACGCCGGGCTGGTGGCGCTGGCCGCGCCGGTGGTGAAGCCGGGCGGACGGCTGCTGGCCTGCGCCAACACGCACACGCTGGCGCGCAAGACGTTCTTGGCGCAAATTCGGCGCGGCGTGCCGGAGTTCGGCGCGACGGTGCTGAAGGTGGAGCACGAGCCGGACATCGATTTTCCGGTGGCGGCGGGGAACGAGCCTTATCTGAAGGCGGCCTGGGTGAATGTGGGCAATTGAGGTTGAAAGAGCTTTAGCCACGAATTACACGAATTGGGTTAGGAAGTGCGGGGTTTGAGGTAGAAGTCAGACGGCCCATCAGCGGTCAGTGACGCCTCAACGCGCTATCTTCTACACATGATTGATGTCGGCACGGCGGGCTTTACTTACCCGGATTGGCGCGGCACGTTCTACCCCAAGGGCGTGGCGCAGCGGGTGTGGCTGGAATACTACGCCGAGCGCTTCAGCACGGTTGAACTCAACACCACGTTTCACGGGCTGCCCGCTGCCAGCACGATCACCGGCTGGGTGGCACGCACCCCACCCCACTTCACGTTTGCCGTCAAAGTCCATCGCAGCCTGACACACGACCGCTTCACGGGTGATTTCGACAGGGACGCGGCGGCGTTTGCGGCGATGGTGCAGCCGCTGGCCGAGGCCGGCAAGCTCACCTGCGTGCTGGCGCAGTTCCCGGTGACGTTTCGCGCCGCCCCGGCCAACGCGGCCTACCTGACGCAACTGCGCGAGGGGTTGGGCGACCTGCCGACCGTGATCGAGTTCCGCCACGCCAGTTGGGCGAGCGAGGCCACGTATGCGCACCTGCGCGCGCTGGGCTTGGGCTTTGTGTGCGTGGATGAGCCGCGCCTGCCGGGGCTGATGCCGCCAGTGGTGGTGCGCACCGGGCCGGTGGCGTATGTGCGCTTCCACGGCCGCAATGCCGCTCACTGGCGCACGGCCGGCTGGCAGCGCTACGACTATGACTACAGCGACGAGGAGCTAGCCGACTGGGTCGCGCCGCTGCGCCAACTGGACGCGGAGGCCGAGCACACCGTCGCCATCTTCAACAACACCCCCAAGGGCCAAGGCCTCGGCGATGCCGTGGCGCTGCGTACGATGCTGGGCGAGGCGGCGCGCTGACGGCTACGGCGCGGTCCCTAAACGCGGCAGGAACAGTCCCCCAAACATCCACACGAAGGTCAGGGCGGGGAAGACCAGCAGCCCCAACAGCAGCCGGCGGCGAGACGAAAAGAACGCCAGGACGGCCAGGGGCAGCAGCGGCAGGAAGAGGTAGACGCCGGCGCTGTTGAGAATTGCTAGCGGCCAGAAGCGATCCTGCGTGAGGAACTCGAAGAAGACCCACAGCTCGATGAAGCTGGCGTAGACCGCGACAGGCCACTGCTGCCACGGGCGGCGCACACGGGTTGGCCGTGGTGTCGTCATCGGGGCTCCCCTAATCAGCAATCAGAAATCACCAATCAAAAATCCCCTCAGCCGCGCCACACCGCCTCGTCATACGCCGGCAGCTCGCAGCGCAGCTCGCCGTCCTCACGATAGCCGAGCGCGTAGCCGGCCTGCATCAGTTGGTGAATTTCGCTGGTGCCTTCGTAGATCATCGCGCCCCGGCTGTTGCGCAAATAGCGCTCCACGTCGTACTCGTCGCTGTAGCCGTACGCGCCATGGATTTGGATGGCCTCGTTGGCGGCCTCGAACGAGGCGTCGGTGGCGAACCACTTGCAGAGCGAGGTCTCTTTGGTGTTGCGGACGCCCTGATTCTTGAGCCAGCCGGCGCGCAGGTAGAGCAGCCGCCCCATCTCATAGTCGCGCACCATGCGGGCGATCTTCTGCTGCACGAGTTGGTGCTTGCCG
>JBBRZY010000738.1:0-2846 GCA_038252885.1 Anaerolineales bacterium
GCCGCTTGGCATGCTCTAGCTCTTCCACGACCAAGATCGCGCAGCCCTCGGAGTACACGAAGCCTTCGCGGTCCTTGGTAAATGGGCGCGACGCTTTCTCCGGCGCGTCGTTGAAGCTCAACGGCAGCGCCCGCATGGACGAAAACCCGCCAATGGCGAAGTCCTTAATGGTCGCTTCAACCCCGCCGGTGATCACAATGTCGGCCGCGCCGCGCCGGATCAGCTCTAGCGCCTCGCCGACTGCTTGTGTGCCCGAGGCGCAGGCGGTCACGATTGTCGTCAGCGGCCCGTAGGTCTGGTACATCTGGCTGATGTGGTGGGCCGGCATATTCGGCACCGACCCCGGCACGGCAAATGGGTTGACCTTGCTGTAGCCCTGGGTGCGCAGCGCGGTGATGCCCTCATCGGCCTTATCCATGCCGCCGATGGCGGTGCCGTAGACGATGCCCACACGCTCTGGGTCGGGGAATTCGGTCTTGCCAGCGGCGTCAGTGAAGCCGGCGTCTTTCAACCCAGCCTGCGACGTGGCAATTGCTAGTTGGGAGCAGCGCGACACACGCCGCGCCTCTTTGAAGTCCATGTAGTTCTTGGGGTCGAACCCTTTGACTTCGCCCGCCACTTGGCAGGGCAGGGCGCTGGCGTCGAATTGCGTTATCCGGCTGATGCCCGACCGCCCGGCCAGCAGCCCTTCCCAAAACGCCTCGACAGTCAGCCCGAGGGGCGAGATAGCGGCCATGCCGGTGACGACGACGCGCGGACGTTGATTGTTGGTCATGTGGGGGTCTTCTAATGTGAGTCCTGATTACGCGGCGGCTGGCCCGCGCTCGGTTGGTGCCGTGGCAACCCGCGCCGCGATGTCCTCGCGAATAGAGCGAACGACGTCGGCCTCGACCGCTTGCCGCGCCACGCGCAGTGCGTTTTTGATCGCCACGGTGTCTGACCGGCCGTGGCCGATGAACACCAGTCCGTTCACGCCCAACAGCGGGGCCGCGCCACCTTCGCTGGGGTCGAGCATCGCGCGTAGGCTGCGCAGCGCTGGCCGCACCAGTGCGCCGCCCAGCTTCGCGAGCGGCGAGCCGTTCATGATTTTTTCGCGCATCACTTCGGTGATCATCTTGGCGACCGCTTCCGAGGACTTCAGAAAGATGTTGCCCGTAAACCCGTCGGTCACCACCACATCGGCCTCGCCGGCGATGAGCTCTTTGGCTTCGACGTTGCCAATGAAGTTCAGCCCCGACGCCGCCAAGAGTGGATACGTATCTCGCACCAGTTGGTTGCCTTTGCCGGCCTCTTCGCCGTTCGAGAGCAGCCCCACGCGCGGCTGCTGCACCCCGCGCACGTGCTCGGCATAAATGCTGCCCATCACACCAAATTGCAGTAAATTCTCAGGCTTGCAGTCGGGGTTGGCGCCGATGTCGAGCACCACGCAACTGCCCTTGCGCGTCGGGAAGGCGGGGGCCAGCGCCGCCCGCTCAATGCCTGGCAGCGTGCCCAGCCGAAAGTAAGCCACGGCCCCGGCTGCCCCGGTGTTGCCGGCGGTCACAAACGCCTCGGCTTGGCCGGTCTTCACCAGGTCTATGCCGATCGCCATAGAGTTCTTGGCTTCTTTGCGCTTAGCCTTCAGCGCCAGCGCCATGCCCTTATCTTCCATGGTGAGCATGTCCGGCGCGTGCACGATCGTGACCGGCAGGCGGCCGATGTTGTGCCGCGCGAGCACCGGGCGCACAACTTGCTCGTCGCCGACCAGGATCACTTCGATCCCGTATTCGCGGGCGGCCTGCACGGCCCCGGCCACATCAGGCTCGGGGTACTTGTCACTTCCCATCGCGTCGAGCACGATGCGCATTGTGGTGTCCTATACAAACAAGCACCTCGCCCCGGTCTAGGAGCAGCCCCAGCGACCGGCCGGCAAGGTGGTTCGGAATAAGGTAGGGGTGAGACGGCAGACAGCGCCGAACCGTACCCAGCAGAGAGGCATTGTACCTCGGGGGGGCCGATTCCTCAATTGCGTTTAGTTGGGGGTGAACGGCTTGGTGTCGTGCGTGCGGGGGTTCGCCAGCATCGCCCGCATTAGGCTGATCTCGCGCCGCAGCAGCGCTCGTTCGCGGCTCAGCAACTCAACCGCTGCTGGCGCTTCCAGTAGGCGCTGTTTTTCTTCCATGGGGATTTGGGCCACGATGGCCACCAGATTGGCCAAACTCTCTGGGTTGCTGGGGAGCAATGTGCGCTCAAACTGGGTCGCGGCCGCTTCGCCCAGCACGTCCAAGTAGCGCATCAGCCACGGGGCCAGCGCCTGCGCCTCGCGCTTGGCAAGGGCGGTGCCAGCACCGGCCAGCGGAAACGCTGCGACGGTGGCCGTCAGGTAGGGTTGGTCGTGGTGGAGGGCCTGGATGGTAAACCGCTCGTAGCCGACTGTCGCGATGTTCAGCCGGCCATCCGCCAGGCTGGTGGCGGACGTGATCTTGGCCGCCGTGCCCACCGTGTGGGGCGTGGCCGCGCCGCCGATTTCTGGCCCATCTTTGATGAATACCACGCCAAACGGGCTGCCCGCCGCCACGCATTCGCCAATCATCTGCCGGTAGCGCGGCTCAAAAATGTGCAGTGGCAGCAGCATGCCGGGGAACAACACCACGTTCAGTGGGAAAAGTGGCAGAATCATCGCGCGCCAGCCAGCATCTGATTGACAGTCGGCGTTGGATCGGTATAATTGGCCGTTGCCAAATGGCAGTTTCGCGCGCCCGTGGCGGAATTGGCAGACGCGCTAGGTTGAGGGCCTAGTGGCCGTAAGGCTGTGATGGTTCAAATCCATTCGGGCGCATAGAAGTAAGTGAAAAGACTCTCTAACC
>JBBRZY010000739.1:0-2843 GCA_038252885.1 Anaerolineales bacterium
GTGGGCTTGTCCACCCACCCCTGGTAAAAATTTACTTCGGTCAGATACGAAGTCTCACAACCGCCAATTGCGGTGAGAACCTGTCTCGACGTTGGAGGCTACCCCGTCTTTTTCCAACTTGGCCCCCCAACTGAAATGCTCACGGCGTCAGCCCCAGGCTCTCGATGTTCCACAAGCCAGAGGCCGCCGAAGGATCGAGCTGGAAGCCGGTGACGGTGACGGCGGCGGCCCCGACCTTGGGCCGGAAGAACAGCGGCAGCGCCGGCAGGTCTTGGGCGAACAGGCGTTGGGCCTCGGCCTGCTGGGCGCGGCGCGTGGCCGTGTCGAGCGCGCCCAGCGCCGCCAGGCAGGCGGCATCGAACTCGGGCCGGCTGTAGCCGGTGTCGTTCGCGCCGCCGGGGTTGTCGTCGCTGGGCAGGGCGCTGGTCAAGTACAGGTCGCAGGGCGGCGTGGCCCCGGTGCGCCAGGGGAACACCGCCAGGTCGAACTGCCGCCCAAACACCAGGCTGCTGGGCCAGGGGTCGTAGAGTTCTTCCGGCGTGTGCAGCTCAGGCACCGCCTCGATGCCGCAGTTGGCCAGCAGTTGCGCGCTGATGAAGTCGAGCAGCGCGGCCCGGAAGGCGCTCTCGGCCGGGGCCGAGGCCAGCTTGAGCGACAGCCGGCGGTTGCCTTGCTCGCGCACGCCGTCCCCGTCCGCGTCGGCCCAGCCGGCTTCGGCCAGCAGCGCCTGGCCCTGGGCCGGGTCGAAGGCATAGCGGGTCAGCGCCTCGCCGGCAAAGGTCGGGTGCGTGCTGGGCACATACACCGCCGGCACTTCCGACAGGCCGTTGACCAGTTGGTCAATCAGCGCCTGCCGGTCGAGGCAGTAGGCCACTGCCTGCCGCAGGCGCCCATCGGCGAACAGGTCCACGCCCGCGCCGCGCCGGTAGCCCGCCACCGGCTGAATGTTAAAGTCGAGGTGCTCAAACACGTTGTCGGGCACTACCTGGGCCGCCACCTGGCCCGCGTCGCGCGCCGCCAGCATGTCTACGATCTGGGTGCTCCAATCCACATCGTCGCCGGCCAGATGGCAGGTGTTGGTCGCCAACTCGTCCAGCACGCTGGCCGGGTTAAGCCCAAAGCGGAAGGTCACTTTGTCTACGCGCGGCAGCCCTTCGGCGGCGCGGAAGTAGTAGGGGTTGCGCTCCAGCGTCAGATGCCCGCCCGGCACCCAGCCCTCGGCGCTGATGACGAACGGCCCCCAGCCCAGCGGGCGTTCGTTGGCGGCCGGGTCGGTGAGCAGCGCAGCGGCGGTCAGGCCGCCGTAGGCATGGCGCGCCAGCGGGGTCCAGAAGCGCTGGGCAAAGCTGCTGTCGCGGAAGCCGGGCAGGCCGGTCCAGCGGGTCTGGTAGGTTTCGGTCGCCAGGTAGCTGGCGGTGCGGTCGATCAGATATTTGCTGCCGGGCGTGTCGGGGCTGGCCGCGATCTCATATGAGAAGCGCGAGTCGTCCGCCGTCACCGGCTGGCCATCGGACCAGCGCACATCGGCCCGCAGCGTGAACTCGGCCCAGACCTGCACGGTGCGCACCGGGTCAGAGCCGGCGTAGACCAGCAGCGTGCCGTCCGGCTGGACGACGGTGACGCCCTCGCCCAGCGGCACAACCGCGCCCGTGGCCGCATCCACCAGGTTCTGGCCGGGGAAGACATCCACTTCTAGCACGCCGGCCGTGCCCGCCTCAACGCTGGGCAGCGCTTCCAAGCTCACGGGCTGGTCCACGTAGCCGATGGTGTCAATCGGGCCGTCGTTGAGGGCTTGCAGAATGCCGGCGCGGGCGCGGGTGTCGTCGCCGTACAGGTAGAGCGAAACGGGCTCGCCGGTCTGGCACACGATCAGTTCAATCGGCGTGGGCGTGGGCGACGGCGAGGCGGTCGGCGTGAGGGTGGGCGGCCCCGGCGTGGGCGACGGGCCGGGGGTGCTGGTGAAGTTGGGGTTAGGCGTGGCCGGGGTGCCCGGCGCTGGGGTCGGCGTCGGGCCGCACGCGGCGGCAAGCGTGAGGGCGAAGACGATCAGGAAGATCAGGGTCGGCGTGCGGCGCTGGGGTGTGTCCATGCGGGTACGGGAGTATATCACGCCCGCCAGAGCGGAGAGCCAGAGAGAACAGGTGCAGCGGAGGGCGCGCGGCGCGGGCGCTACCGGTCGGCTGCTCATTCCAGCGCGATCTGTCCTAACTCTTTCTTTTTCTCGCGAAGCGTCTCTTTCTTTCCTGCTGGGGTTTCTCAGACCGCCTGCAGCCCCGTCGCGGGGTCCAGCCGCAACCGGCGCGTGGCGAAGCCGGCGGCCAGCGCGGCGTCGGCCGTGATGAGCAGGCAGGCCATGCCGGTGTTGGCGCAGTACTCGGCCAGCAAGGCCAGCAGCGGCGCGGCGGCGGCGGGCTCCAGCCGGTCGGTCAGGCGGTCGCACACCAGCAGGCGCGGCTGCAGCAGGCAGGCGCGGGCCAGCGCCACCCGCTGGCACATGGCGCTCGACAGGCCCGCCACCCGCCCGCCCAGCAGCCAGCCGTTCACCTGCCACGCGGCGGCGGCGGCGCTGACCAGCGCGCGCCGGTCGGCCGGGCGGCCCAGGTGGTGCACTTGCAGCGGTTCGTTGAGGATAGCTTCGATGGAGGCAAAGGGCGGCAGGGCGCGGCGGCCCTCGCTGCCCACGTATTGCAGGCTGCGGCGCAGGTTGCGCATCTTGCTGCACCAGGCCCGCGTCATATACTTGCCGCCCAGGTGCACGCGGCCGCCGGTGGGTTTGACAATCAGCGCCACGGACCGTCCGAGCGTGGTGCCGCCGGGGTCGGCCGGGACTACCACGATGGCCA
>JBBRZY010000740.1:0-2842 GCA_038252885.1 Anaerolineales bacterium
CGAGCCGGTCGACCACTGCCTCGGTCGTGATGATTACGCGTTTGGCGGCCAGCGCCAATTCTAGGTCTACGCCCAAGTTGCGGTTCAGCTTGGCGTTGCCCTGCGTGTCGGCCTCGAGCGCGTGCAGTACGGCCACGTCCGGCTTGAGCGCCGGGAAGGCCATCAGTTCTTCGCCCGAATACGGGTCTAGGATGGTCTTGACGTCGGGCCGCAGGCGCGGCAGGTCGGTTCCCACCCAGCCGCGCCCCGGCATGAAGCCCACATCGGCCAGCGTCGCTCGCAGCCCAAAGGCCAGGCTGGCCTCGGTCTCCTCTACCACTTGCAGGTCGCCCAGGTTGACGGCTTGCGTGAACATCGGCGCAAAGCCGAAGCCCTCGAAGCCAAAATAACAAGTGCGTATGCGCCGGACCAGGCCGGCGCCCACCAGCAGGTCTGACTCGTAGCTGCTGGTGAAACTCAATAGCGTCAGGTCGTGCGGCGGCGCGGGTTGATTCAGCAGCGCAATTACAAAGGCGACTGGCCGCCGGTACAGGGTCATGCCGCCCAACGCCAGCGTATCGCCGGTCTGCACCAGCGCCGCCGCTGCGGGCATGGAGATGAGTTTAGTCATAGGGTGGGGGTTCGGTTGGGGGAGGACCCGCTTGCAGTTCAGTCACGGCGCGGTGCAGGGCTTCTGAGTCGGCCACTTGTTTGGCCTGCGCCTGCCGTGCGCCGCCGATGGCCAGGCCCCATTTGCTGGCCTGGGCCTGGTTGTTCTTTTTGCCGCGCAACAGCCCGATTAAGGTGAAGTTGACGCTGAGCACTAAGCCCGCGATCACGACGATGATGATGATGGCTTTGAGGTCGATTGGCATGTATCACTCCGTCCTTAACCGGTGGCCGTTTTGGCGGCGGCGGCGACCATATCGGCCTTCTTGCGCGCCAGCCGGTCCGCCAGGTCTAGCAAGTAGGGGCGGTTTTCCAGTCGGGCTAGCCACTCAGGCGGTATGGCGCTGGTGCCCAGCCGTGCGCCCATGATGCCGCCCGCGATGGAGGCCACGCTGTCTGAGTCGCCGCCGATGTTCGCGCCTAACCGCACCGCCGCCACGTAGTCGGTTGGGTGGCGCATGACGCAGTACAGCGCCATGGCCACGGCCTCTTCCGCGATCCAGCCGCCGCCGCGCGTGGGGCCGATCAAGTTCAGGGCAGCCTCTTCATCCCCCCAGTCCAGCGCGCCCGCCACGCGTTCAATGGCGGCGTCGAACTCGGGCGCGAGCCCGCCCACGAACTTAATGATACGGGCCGGGTACTCGGCGGGGTGCACGCCCTCCAGCGCCAGCTTGATGAGATAGGCGGCGGCCATGCAGGCCGCGTCGGCCGTGGGGTGGCGGTGGGTGAGCACCCCCTGGGCGCGCGCGATGGTCTGGAGCCGGCCGGCGTCGTATTGAAACAGGTAGCCAATGGGGGCCACGCGCATGCACGAGCCGCAGCCCTTCGAGTCGCGCACGCCGGCCTCGCGCCAGGGAGCGCCGCGCTCAAGCGCGTTGACGCCGCGAATGGAGGTGGCGCCGGGGGCGCGGCGCGGGGTGCTGGGGTCTCTCTTCCAGCCGATGAAGTTGCGGGCCACCGCGCCCATCAGCACGTCCAGGTCGCGCTGGCCGGCCTCGATCAACGCCTCGGCCACAGCGGCGGTCATCTGGGTGTCGTCGGTGTAGAGCGCAGGGTCGGGTGGGGCCTGGATGCCGGCGCGGCCGTAGTTGGCCAGGATCTCGGGCCGCGCCATAAATTCTACCGGCCAACCGAGAGCATCTCCGAGCGCCAGGCCGAAGATCATGGCGCGCGCGCGGTCGCGGTCGAGCAGCGTCATGCGCCGGCGGCCTCGGCGGCGCGGGGCAAGGCGGGCGGGGCCAACTGCCCGCTGCGCGTCAGCGCCGCTTCCAGGTCGAGGATGGTGGGGATGACGTAGTCTACCTTGGCCATGCGAACGCTGACCGGCACCGGACTCACTAGCACGGTCAGCATCCCCAGCAGCCGGGCTGGCTGCAAGTTGCGCGGCGCGTCCTCTACGAAGAAGCACTCGTGGCCGGCCGCGCCGAGGCGGTCGAGCACCATTTGGTAGGCGCGCGGCTCCGGCTTGTTGGCATAGGCCAGCGCCTGAATGTCAATGATGGTCTGGAAGTGGTGGGCGATGCCCAGCCGGGCCATCACGCGCTGCGCGTGCGGCGCGTCGGCGTTGGTGAAGATCACCTTCTCTACCGGGAGCCGGGTGAGCATGGCGTCGAGCGCGGGGTTGGGCTGCAAGTAGTCTTCGAGCGGCAGGTCGTGCACGAAGTCCAGGTACTCTTGCGGGTCAACCGGGTGCAGCGCTCGCAGCCCATTGAGCGTGGTGCCATAGGTCTCGAAGTATTCACGCCGCACTGTGTGGATGCTGTCGGCCGCCAGCCCCACGCGCTCGACCAGATAGCGGTCAATGCGGTGGCCGATGGCGGTCCACAAACCACTTTGGGCGGCGTATAAGGTGTCGTCGAGATCGAACAGGCCGAAGCGGAGCATCTGGGGTATTTTAGCGCCGGTCGGCGCAATTGCGAAGAGGCACGCTGAAAGGGGAGCATTTCAGTCTGGGGGCCAATTTTGTAAAGGGCTCGGTGGCGGCAACGTCGAGATAGGTTCTCACCGCCAGGGGAGGTTGTGAAAGGTCGTATCTGACCGAAGGAAAATTATACCAGGGGGGTCGGTGGGCAAGCCCACTGACCCCCCTGGTATAAATTTCTGGCTGGCCCAAAACGGCAGCGGCCCGAATGGGCGTGTAAACCCGCTGGCGGCAGGGATAGGCGCGCCGGTCAGTCAAAACCCCCGCGGCGAG
>JBBRZY010000741.1:0-2841 GCA_038252885.1 Anaerolineales bacterium
CCAGCCGCCGGTGGTAGAGCGCCGCCCCCAGCGCATACGTGGCCGGGATGAGCAGGGTGCCCAGCACCGCCGCCGGCAGCCGCTCCGCCAAGGGGGTGCGGCCCAAGGCCGCCACGCTCAGGCTCACCAGATAAATATAGAACGGCTCACGGCCGTTGTTGGCCGGAAAATACAGCGGCCGGTCGCCGGCGATGACGTTCAGCGCGTCTAGCCCGTTAAACGCCTCGTCCTGGTACAGCCCGGCCGGCCAGCGCCCCAATTCGTAGAAGCGCAGCCCCGCGCCGATCAGGGTGATCAGCAGCAGCAAGCCGAGCACCAGGCGCAGTGCCGGCTGCCCCGCCCCGGCGCCGCTTTGGAGTTCAGTGCTGCCCACGTTTGCCTGCTTCACGGTCCGCCTCGTCCCAAGCCTCTGCCGCACCTTTTTCTTAGCGAAGCATCGCTTTCTTTGCGCTTGCTTTGCTACCGGCGCGATTATACCCCGCAGGCCTGTAACAACATGGTTTATACTCCGCCTCCATGCGGGTACTGCTAATTTCTAAGGCGTGCGTGGTGGGGGCCTACCAGCGCAAGCTCGAAGCGCTGGCGGCTCATCCCGACCTGACGCTGACCGTGGCCGTGCCGCCCGAGTGGCGTGACGGCCCGACCGTCACCCGCTTAGAGCGGGCCTACGTCACCGGCTACCGGCTGGTCGTCGAGCCGGTGCGCTTCAACGGCCACTTTCACCTGCACTACTATCCGCGCCTGGGCCGGCTGATTGCCGACATCCGACCCGACCTGGTGCACCTGGACGAGGAACCCTACAACCTGGCGACCTGGCACGCCCAGCGCCTGGCTCGCCGCGCTGGGGCCAAGACCCTCTTCTTCTCCTGGCAGAACCTGCGCCGGAACTATCCCTGGCCGTTCAGCGCCTTCGAGCGCGCTGTGCTGCGCGACGCCGACGCCGCCATCGCCGGCAACGCCGAGGCCGTGCACGTCTGGCGCGCCAAGGGCTACACCGGCCCCATGCCCGTCATCCCGCAATTCGGCGTAGACCCCCAGCTATTCAAGCCGCTGCCGCGCCCGCCCGCGCCGCGCCAAGGATCAGCTTCACCGATCCCGTTCACCATTGGCTACGCCGGCCGCCTGACCCCCGCGAAGGGCGTTGATCTGCTGCTGCAAGCCGCGGCCACACTTCCGACAGACACTCGCGTGCGCCTCATCGGCGCGGGTTCCGAACAAGCCCACCTGACGCAACTGGCCGCCGCCCTCGGCCTCGCCGCCCGCGTGACGTTCGAGACCGCCTCCTCCCTTGAAATGCCGGCCCGCCTCGCCGCCCTCGACTGCCTGGTGCTGCCCTCGCGCACGCGCCCCAACTGGAAGGAGCAATTCGGCCGCGTGCTAATCGAGGCCATGGCCTGCGGCGTGCCCGTCATCGGCGCGGCCAGCGGCGAAATCCCCAACGTCATCGGCGACGCCGGCCTGCTCTTCCCCGAGGGCGATGTGCCCGCCCTTGCCCAGCACCTCGCCCGCCTGCGAGCCGACCCCGCCGCCCGCGCCGTCCTCGGGGCCCAAGGCCGCGCGCGCGTGCTGGCCCACTACACCCAAGAGCAAATCGCGCAAGCCACCGTCGCTCTCTATCGGCAAGTGCTCAACCCAAACCCCACCGATGCTCGCACCGCATAAGCCGCGCACAGGCCCCCTTCCACCACTTCATCCAATCGTAGCGCCGGTTGCGTTACGACCGTGTCACCTGGGCACCCCTCCCCGCGCCGGGGAGGGGCCGGGGGTGAGGGCTGTCCAACCCTCCATCCCGCCACCGCCTCATCCGATATCAACGCTCAAAACAATTGCGTTACGACCGTGTCACCTGGGCACCCGCTGTACTCAGCGGCTCCCTCCCCGCGCCGGGGAGGGGCCGGGGGTGAGGTCCACCCGCCGAGCCCTCCATCTCAATGGGCTATAATTCGCCCCGCGTCCAGCCCGTCGCGCACATCGCCCTCAACGCCCAGTTGTTGTTTGGGGGCGCGTCCTATCGCAGCGCGGGCATCCATCACTACATCGAGCAGTTACTGCGTCACCTGCCGGCCGCCGCGCCGGACATGCGCTTTACCGTCTTTGTGGGGGCCGGCCGCCCAGACATGCCCGGCGCGCGCGTGCAGCGCACCCAGTTGCCCACCGCCCGCCCGCCCGTGCGAATTTTCTGGGAACAGTTCGCGCAGCCGTTGGCCCTGGCCCGCGCCCGGCCCGACCTGCTGCACTCACTAGCTTTTGTTTCGCCCATACTCTCGCCGACGCCCACGGTGGTCACCGTTTACGATCTCTCGTTTCACATCACCCCCGAACGCTTTCAGCCCGCCCAGCGGTGGTATTTGCGCACCCTGACGGGCCGGTCGTGCCGCCGCGCGCGGCGCGTGCTCGCCATCTCTGAGAGCACCCGCGCCGACGTCATCCGGCTGCTGCGCGTGCCGGCCGACCGGGTCGACCTGGCCTACCCCGGCGTCGAGCCGGCCTTTCAGCCGCTGCCCGCCGCCGAGGTGGCCGCCTTCCGCGCCCGCCGTGAACTGCCGGCCCGCTTCGTGCTCTACCTGGGCACACTTGAGCCGCGCAAGAACCTCAGCACGTTGCTGGCCGCCTTCGCCCAACTGCGCGCCGCCCAGCCCGACCTGCACCTCGTGCTGGCCGGCGGGCGCGGCTGGTGGTTTGCCGATTTGTTCAAGCAGGTGCAGACTTTAGGGCTGGAGGCCGTCGTGCACTTCCCCGGCTACCTGCCGGCCGACGAGTTGCCGCTGTGGTACAACGCCGCCGCCGTCTTCGCCTACCCCTCGGCCTATGAGGGCTTCGGCATGCCCGTGACCGAGGCGC
>JBBRZY010000742.1:0-2839 GCA_038252885.1 Anaerolineales bacterium
AGCCGCCCACCAGCAGGGCCACGGCCGCGACCCACACGCCTCCCAAAATCGCAGTTGGAACGACGCGCCACACCACCGGCTGCGCCGAGCGGTTGCCGGTCGCCACGCGCGGTATCAACCACAGGAGCCACGCGCCCGCCACCAGCGGCTGCAGCAAGAAGAACAGATACTCCTCCAGCGGCACCCAGCCCAATGTCACGCCCAGCACCAGCGCGCGGTCGTAGGTCCACACGCCGCTGGCGACCAGATAGTTGTCCCACGGCGTGGTGTAGAGCAGCGCCACCAGCATGTGCGCGGCAACGGCCACCCAGGCCGCCCGCCCCGGCTGAGCGGATGGCCGCTGGTCGGGCCGGCCCTGCCAGCGCCGAACGTTCAGCCCGTGGAACAGGCTCAGCCCGACCAGTGGTCCACCCAGGAAGAGGAGCAGAAAGGTGAGATAGGTCATGCGCGGCTGCGCGTCCTTACGGGGCGGGGGCGCTCACCGTGGCGGCCTGCCACCAAATGCCGGGGATGCGGCCGAGTTTGCCCAACGCGCTCAGGTGCGCGCGGCGGTGGAAGACATCGTAGTCGTGGGCTTCGATGTCGGCCAGGATGGCGCGATACAGGTCGGCCGCGGCGCTGATGGCGAAGCGCCCGTCGGGGGCCAGCAGCGCCACGCCCGGCATGGCCTCGGCATACAGCGTGCGATTGCGCTGGAGCTGAAAGCGCATGAACGCCCGCCAGCGGTCGGTGACCGCGCCGCGCGCCAGGTCGGCCTCGCTCAGCCCAAAGTCTTCGAGCTCGGCTTGCGGCAAGTAGACGCGCCCGGCGGCGTAGTCGGCCCCGACATCGCGCAAGATGTTGGTGAGCTGCAAGGCCACGCCCAGCCGCACCGCGTAGGGGATGGCCTGCCGGCCGTCGGCCCCTGGCGCGAAGCCCACAATGTGCATCGCCATCAGCCCGACCGTGGAGGCCACGCCGTAGCAGTAGGCGGCCAGGTCGTCAAAAGTTTCATAGCGCGCGGGCGTCAGGTCGCGGCCCACCCCATCCACTAACTGCTCGGCGTAACGCCGGGGGATGGCGTAGCGGGCGCGGGCATCGGCGAAGGCCAGCGCCACGGGGTCGTCGGCGGCGTGCGCGGTTGGTTGGCCGGCCAACGCCCGCCGCCGCCAATCGGCCAACTGCGCCGCCTGAGCCTCACCCGGCTGATCGACGATATCGTCCGACACCCGGCAGAAGGCATACAGCGCGCGGGCGGCGGCGCGCTTGCCGGCCGGCAGCAGGCCGGAGGCCAGGTAGAACGTGCGGCTGTAGGCGTGCGTCAGCGCGCCGCTGTAGGCATAGGCCTGGGCGCGGAGCGCCGGGTTGGGCTGGTGCGGCCCGCCACGGGCGCTGGCGCGCTCGTCGAGCGCCTCGTAGGCCCAGGTGAGCAGTCGGTGCTCCCACGTTTGCAGAGTCATGGCGCAGGCTCCGGTCGCGTGGTCAACACAGGCATTGCCCGTTCAGCCACCGGCGCGTCGCGCAGGATGCGCTCGACCGTCAGCCGGGCCGAGAGCAGCACGATTGGCAGGCCAGTGCCGGGGTGGGTGCTGGCCCCCGCGAAGTACAGGTTGCGGTAGCGCGGGTGTTGGTTGTGCGGGCGCAGATAGCCCACCTGGCGGAAGTTGTGGCTCAGGCCAAAGGCGCTGCCGTTCACCAGGTTCAGGTCGCGGGCGTAATCTTCTGGCCCATAGGTCGCCTCGAAGGCGAGGTTTTCCTTGATGCCGGTGACGCCGATGCCCGCCAGCCGTTCGAACACGGCCGCCTTGGCTTTCTCGCGCAGCGCAGCCCAGTCCTGCGGGTGGGTCGGGTCCAGGTGGCCGGCCGGCACCAGCACCATCAGGCTGTCGCCGTGCGGCGGCGCAAAGCCTGGTTCGGTGCGGGTGGGGGCATTGACGTAGAACGACGGCGCGTCCGGCAGACTGTGGTCGCGGAAAATTTTGTCGAACGAGGTCTGATATTGCCGGTCGTTGAGGAACACATTGTGGTGCAGCAAGCGCGGGTCGCGCGGGCCGGCCACGCCCCAGTAGAACATCAGCGCCGAAGCGGTGTACTTCATCTGCCGTAGCTTGGCGGCGCTGCCGTCGTCGGGCAGCAGCTCAGAGTACACATACGGCAAGTCGGCATTGGCGATGACGACGTCGGCCTTGATGGTTTGGCCGGCGGCCGTGGTCACGCCCGTTGCGCGCCCGCCGGCCACCTCGATGCGCGCCGCCGGCGTGTTGTAGAGAAAGCGCACTCCCAGGCCCTCGGCGATGCCGGCCAGCGCTTTGATCACCTGGTACAGCCCGCCGCGCGGAAAGTACACGCCGTCGGCCAGCTCGGTGTATTGCAGCAGCGAGTAAGTGGCGGGGGCTTCGTAGGGGCTGAGGCCCAGGTACATATTTTGGAAGGAGAAGGCCGCTTGCAGGCGCGCGTCCTTGAAGTGGCGCGCGGTGTTGGTGTGGTGCGAGGTCAGCGCCTTCATCTTGAAGATCAGCGGCAGGTTGCGCGGGCTGAAGTAGTCGAGCAGGCTGTTGAAGTCGCGCCCTACGAAGTGCCGCAGCGACAGGTGATAGTGGCGGTAGCCGTCGGCCATGAAGCGCAGGAACTGCTCAAAGCTGCCCGGCTCCAACGCTTCGAGCTGCTCGCGCATCTTGGGCAGGCTTGGGCTGAGGTCAATCCGGCTGCCGTCTTCGAAGTGCACGCGGTAGGTCGGGTCGAGCCGCACCAGATCGAGGTGCGCCTCCATGCGCTCGCCCAGGGCCGCAAAGGTCTCGCGAAAGACCTCCGGCATCAAAAACAGGGTCGGGCCGGTGTCGAAGCGGTAGCCGTCCTGTTC
>JBBRZY010000743.1:0-2832 GCA_038252885.1 Anaerolineales bacterium
AAGTTGTTCCAGGCAGTAGGTCGCGGCCAGCGCGCCCATGCGGCCGGCGATGTTCCAGTTCCAGCCGGCGGCCATGCCGCGCAGCAGCCCGCCCCGGAAGGCATCGCCCGCGCCGGTGGGGTCGGCAATTTGCAGCGGCGGCACGGCCGGGATGTCGTAGCGCACGCCGCCGGCGTAGATGGTGGCGCCGTTCTCGCCGCGCGTGACGGCCACGATCTTGTCGGCCAGGCGCGGGTCGGTCTCGGTGATGGCGGTCTTGTCGGTGATTAGGCTCATCTCGTAGTCGTTGACCACCAGCATCCGGCAGCCCAGCACGCCCTCCACAATCTCGTCCGCCGACAGGCGCGCCAACTGCCAGGAGACATCGTAGGCGTAGGGGATGCCCAGGTCAAGGCACTCGCGCAGGTGCTTGGCCATGGCGGCCGGGTCGTCGGGCGAGATGACGGCGAAGTCGGGCCGGCGCGGCAGGTCGGTGAACGACACCTCGCTGGCGTGGCCCATCGCGCCGGGGTAAAACAGCGCAATCTGCCCGTTGATGCGGTCTTTGCCGGCGAAGAACGAGGCGGTGAAGACCTCGCTGATGACTTTGACGCCGCTGCAATCCACGCCCTGCGCTTCGAGCCAGGCGCGGTAGTCGGCAAAATCTTGGCCGGCGGTGGCCAGCAGCGTGGGGTGCTCGCCCAGCAGCGCCAAAGTGTAGCCGATGTTGGGTGAGCAGCCGCCGCGATGGCGCGTCATGCTGTCGACCAGGAAGCTCAAGGACAGCGAGTCGAGCTTATCGACCAGGATGTGGTCCTTGAACTGTCCGGGGAAGGACATGATGTAGTCGTAAGCGATGGAGCCGGTGATGACGATGTGCATGACGGGTTAGGCGGGCAAAGGGCCGGCGACGGCGCGGGCCAGGTTCTCAACAAAGGGCGGCCGGACGACGCCGTGCTCGGTGATGATGGCGGTCAGGTAGCGGTTGGGCGTCACATCGAAGGCGGGGTTGCGGGCGCGGCCATGCTGGCGCGCGCCGGCCGGCGCCACGGGTTGGCCCGCGAACTCCAGCCCCAAAACTTCGCTGACGTCGCGTTGCTCAATCGGGATCAGGTCGCCGTGCGCCAGCGACAGGTCGATGGTGGAGGTCGGCACCACACTGTAGAAGGGAACGCCATTCGCATGCGCCACCACGCCCAGCGGGTAGGTGCCGATCTTGTTGGCGACATCGCCGTTGGCGGCTACGCGGTCGGCCCCCACCAGGCACAGCTTGACCTCGCCGCTCTTCAGGAAGTGGCCGGCGGCGTTATCGCTGATAAGCTCATACGAGATGCCGGCCCGCTCCAGCTCCCAGGCGGTCAGGCGCGCACCCTGCAAACGCGGGCGCGTTTCATCCACCAGCACATGCACCTTTTTGCCCTGCTCGTGGGCGGCGAAGACCACGCCTAGCGCGGTGCCAAAATCCACGGCGGCCAGCGCGCCGGTGTTGCAGTGGTGGATGATGACGTCGCCGTCGGCCACCAGCGCCGCGCCGTTGAAGCCCATGCGGCGGTTGAGGGCCACATCTTCGTCGGCCAGCCGTTGGGCCTCGGCCAGGACGATTTGCCGCAGTTCGTCGGCGGTGCCGGACGGGGCGGCGGCGACGACGCGCAGCAGCCGGTCGAGCGCCCAACCGAGGTTGACGGCGGTGGGCCGAGCGGCGCGCAGGACGGCGGCGGCAGTTTCCAGGTCGCGCACCAGCGCGGCGCGGTCGGTGGCGGGGCTCTGAAAGCCAGCCACGGCCAGGCCGAACGCGGCGGTGGCGCCAATGGCCGGCGCGCCGCGCACGACCATGGCGGTGATGGCCGAGGCCACGGCGGCGTAGTCGGTGTAGACGGGATATTCTTCGCGATTGGGGAGCAGGCGCTGATCGATCAGCCGCACGCCTACCGCCCGGTTATCCCATTCGACGGTGCGCATCCACGATCCCTTACACAAAAAGCGCCCTCGAAGTGAGAGCGCGGTTGCCGGCCAACGAACAGGGCGGAATGATAACACAAGTGGAGCATTTTTGATTTTAGATTTTTGATTTTTGATTGGGGGCGGCCGTGAGCGCCAGCAGCGCCGTTAGCGGATGCGCCGAGCGCGGCAGCAACGGCTTCAGGAAGAGTCGCAAGCGGCGGGGCTGGGCTATACTCGCGGGCAATGACGAACGAAATTATCGCACTGCCCAACAGCTACTACCTGTCAAGCATCCGCGCCGGCGACCAGGCGGCCCTGGTGGCGCACCTGAACGAGCCGGAGCTGCACCTCTACACCGGCAGCATCCCCTACCCCTACACTGCCGCCGACGCGGATTGGTGGGTGAAGTATCGCGTGACCGCCGGGCAGGACGGGGCCAAAGAAACGACGTTCGCGCTGCGTCAACCGGAGGGCTACTTGATCGGCGCGCTCAACGTCGAAGACCTGGTGGTCGGCAAAACATTTGTGGCCGAGATGGGTTATTGGCTGGCGAAGCCGGAGTGGGGTAAGGGGCTGATGACGGCGGCGGTGCGGGCCTTCTGCCGCTACGCGTTTGAAGAGTTGGCGCTGCACAAGCTGGAGGCCAAGGTGTTTGACCAGAACACCGGCTCGTGGCGCGTGCTGGAGAAGAACGGCTTCAAGCTGGAGGGCTATATCCGCGAGCACGCGTACCGGCGCGGGGAGTTTTTGGACGACCGCGAGTACGGGCTCCTGCGGAGGGAGTGGGCGGCGGCGATCTAACAGCCGAGTCCACAAAACAAAACGGCGGGCCGGTCTGCATACTGACCGGCCCGCCGTGGGTGTTAACGCGCTGGTCTAGCCGCTCGGCTTGGGGAGGTAGGGCATGATGGC
>JBBRZY010000744.1:0-2830 GCA_038252885.1 Anaerolineales bacterium
GCTGGTGGGCGGCTTCCTCAGCGCCGGGGTGGGCGGCACGGACGGCGACCGGTCGGCCGTGCGGCGGGGACGGCTGGGCCTTGGTTTAGGCTGTTTGGGCTACCTCTACCTGCTGACCTTCTTCACTATCGCGGGCGGCGTGCTCCTGGCCGCCCTTATTGCGGCCGTGCGGGCCGCCGGGAACACGACACCATGAGCTTTAGCAATGGCACGATTGATCTGCGCAGCGATACGGTGACGCCCCCGACGCCGGCCATGCGCCAGGCGATGGCGGCGGCCGAGGTCGGCGATGACGTGTTTGGCGATGACCCGAGCCTCCTCCGGCTCGAGGCCATGGCGGCGGCCCTAACCGGGCATGCCGCCGCGCTGTTCGTGGCCTCCGGCACAATGGGCAACCTCGTCGCGCTGCTGACGCACTGCGGGCGCGGGCAGGAGATCATCGTGGGCAACCAGTCGCACATCTACCTGAACGAGGTGGGCGGCATGGCGGCGCTGGCGGGCTGCCAGGCCTGTGTGGTGCCCAACCAGCCCGACGGCACGCTGCGGCTGGCGGATATCGAAGGCGCCATCCGGTCAGAGGACGTGCACCACGCGCGCACGCGGCTGATCTGCTTGGAGAATACGCAGAACGTGTGCGGCGGTGTGCCGCTGTCGGTGGCCTACACGCAGCAGGTGGCGGCCTTGGCGCACAGCCGCGGCCTGAAGCTGCACCTGGACGGCGCGCGGTTGTTCAACGCCGCCGTGGCCCAAGGTGTGAGCGCGGCGGCGTTGGCCGGACCAGCCGACTCGGTGATGTTCTGCCTCTCCAAAGGTCTCAGCGCCCCTGTGGGCTCGCTGCTGTGCGGCTCGGCCGAGTTCATCGCCGAGGCGCGCCGCTATCGCAAGATGGTGGGCGGCGGGATGCGCCAGGCCGGGGTGCTGGCGGCGGCCGGTTTGGTGGCGCTGGAGACGATGATCGAGCGGCTGGACGACGACCACACCAATGCGCGGGCACTGGCGGCCGGGCTGCACGAGCTGCCCGGCCTGGCGCTAGACACGGCCACGCCCGCGACCAACATGGTCTACTTCAACCTGCTGCCCCAGGCGGCCGTGACGCCGCAGCAGTTGGTGGCGCTGACCGGCCAGCGCGGCGTGGTGCTTGACGGCGACGGCACGCGGCGCTTTCGGCTGGTGACGCACGCCTGGGTCAGCGCCGCCGATGTCGAAGCGACCGTGGCGGCTTTTAAGGAAGCGCTGGGCGCGGCCTAGCCGACGTCGGTCTCGCTCTCCAGCATCGTCTTCAGGCGCAGCAGACGCTCGTCCCACTTGTCGCTCAGCGCCTTCGTCCAACGGTTGACCTCGGCCAGCGGCTCGGGCGTGAGCGAGTAGCGCTTCTCGCGCCCCTTCTGCTGCACCGCCACCAGGCCCGCGCCTTCGAGGATGCGCAAGTGTTTGAGGATGCCCTGGCGCGTGATCGCGGCGTGCACGGCCAACTGGGTGGCGGTGCGCGGGCTGTGCGCGGCCAGGTTGGTGAGTAAGTGCCGGCGCGTCGGATCAGCCAGCGCAGCAAACACGGGCGCAGGGTTCATCGCACACAGCTCCCTTCGCGATAGAGTGCATTACTAAAAGCCACCCGGGAACGGCAGGGGCTGGCCTTCCACATAGGCCTTGATGTTTTGGAACATCATGCCGTAGCCAAAGGTGCTCTGCTCCATGCCGGTGCCGCGCGTCTCGGCCGCGTCGCGCTCGTAACCGCTGTAGAGAATGGTCAGGCGCGTGCCGCCGTTTTCTTCGGTCAGCGTGTAGTCGGTGCGCTTCTCAGTCTCCAGATAAGCATGCGGCAGGTGGCGCAGGACGAGTTGGGTGGGCGGGTCGAGCAGTTCGATGATGGAGATGTATTGCTCGGCTTTGGTCTCCGGGTCGATGGTGTAGAGGCGGCCGCCGACCGCCAGCTCAGACAACACCCAGGGGGTGGCCGGCGAGAACCAGGCCTGGAACTGCGCCGGGTCCACAATCGCTTGCCACACGCGCGCCGGGGTCGCCTTGATCCAGATGCTGCGCTCGAGGGCGACTTGCTGCTGTGGTTCGCGCCAATACCCGAACAGCGGGCCGACAAAGGCGGTGGGGAAGGGCAGGGCCGCGCCGGTCAGGTGGGCGTTGAAGTTCTGAAGCGTTTGCTCCCATGCGGCGCTGCTGAGGGCCTGCCGGTCGGCGCGCGCCTCGGCGGGCAGGCGCTCGAAGCCGGCCAGCGCCACGGTCAGGCGGGTGCCGCCCCCGGCCTCGGCCAGCGAGTAGTTGACCGTGAGCCGGTCGTCGGGCAGGCCGCGCCACTGCGCCGCCCGCAGCGGCTCGACCACGTCGAACTGCATGAGGTCTACCCCGCCGCCGCCGAGGTCCAAACTGATCTTGCCGCTGGCGTCGTGCTGCATTTTTGCCCAGGGCAGGTTGGGCGCCAGCCAGCGCAGGAGCTGGTCGGGCTCGGTGAGGGCGGCCCACACTTGGGCGGGTGGGGCGGCGAGGTCGATAGTGTTGGTGATGGTGTCCATATGTGCGGCGCTCCTATGTGAAACTGTTAGGTTGCACATAGAATAGCCGACGAGTGCGACGAAGTCAAGCGGCAATTCGGCAGCCGGCGCGGCGCTGTGTTTATGCTGAAATGCGCACCGCTATTGACGCTGCTGGTGGCTTATGGTATATTTTCGCGTCTCCTGGACCCGTGGTGTAGCGGCCAAACATGCGGCCCTGTCAAGGCCGAGATCGCGGGTTCGAATCCCGTCGGGTCCGCTCTGCACGCTGAGCACCATTGCACGACCAAGGCCAAGTGAATGTTCCCTTAGCCGAAATGCAAAGC
>JBBRZY010000745.1:0-2824 GCA_038252885.1 Anaerolineales bacterium
ATTCGTTTAGTAAGGAAGGGTTGCGATGCTCACTCGTAAACTGACACTGTGGGGGTTGGTGCTGCTGCTGGCGGTGGCCTGCACCGGCGCGCCCACGCCGCCGACCATGCCCGACGTGCTGCCGACGATTACGATCGCGCCGGCGCCGACTATCACTGGCGCGCCGCTGCGCCACATCCGTCTGCCGATGGGCTACATCCCCAGCGTGCAGTATGCCCCGTTCTACGTGGCGGTCGAGAAGGGCTACTTCGCCGCCGCCGGGATCGAGCTAGAGTTTGACTATTCTTTTGAAACCAACGGCGTGCAGTTGGTGGGCGCGGGCGAACTGCCGTTTGCCATCGTCTCGGCCGAGCAAGTGCTGCTGGCGCGCGCGCAGGGCTTGCCGGTGGTGTATGTGCTGGCCTGGTTCCAAAAGTTCCCGGTGGCCATCATCTCCACCCCCGACGCGCAGATCACCACACCGGCCGACCTGGCTGGCAAGCGCCTTGGCACGCCCGCGCTAGAAGGCGCAAACTACATCGGGTTGCTGGCGCTGCTGGCGGCGGCGGGCGTGCCCCCGGCCGCAGTGACGATTGAGGCCGTTGGCTTCAACCAGGTGCCGGCCCTGACCGCCAAACAGGTCGACGCGGTGGTGGTCTACTCGAACAACGAGCCGATTCGCCTGGCGGCCGAGGGCCTGTCGCTCAACACCCTCCAGGTCAGCGACTATGCCAGCCTGGCCGCCAACGGCATTTTGACTAACGAAGACACGCTCGCCAACGACCCGGCGCTCATCAGCGCCTTCAACGGCGCGCTGCTGCACGGCCTGCAAGACACCCTGGCCGACCCGGCGGGGGCCTACGCCATCACCAAGCAATATGTCGAAGGGCTGACCGACGACACGTTGGAGCAGCAGGTGTTGGCGGCCACCATTGCGCTGTGGCAGAGCGACCACCTGGGCTTCTCGCAGCCCGCCGCCTGGGAGAACATGCAGGCCACGCTACTGGCCGCCAGCCTGCTGACCGCGCCGCAAGACCTGTCCCAGGTCTACACCAACCGCTTTGTCCCCTGAGATGAGCGCGGCGGCGGCGCCCATCCTGGCGGCCGAGAATTTGAGCTACAGCTATCCGGCGCGCTCGGGCGGCGGCGCGGGCGTGCCGGCGCTGGCCGGCGTGAGCCTGTCAGTCGCGCCGCAAGAGTTCGTCGCGGTGCTGGGGCCAAGCGGCTGCGGCAAAAGCACCCTGCTGCGGCTGCTGGGCGGGCTGCTGCTGCCGACCGCCGGCCGCGTGTTGTTCGAAGGCGAGCCGGTCACCCGGCCGCGCCGCCGGATCGGCCTGGTCTTTCAGAAGGCCAACCTGATGCCCTGGCGCTCGGTGCTGGCGAATGTGCGCCTGCCGCTGGAGGTGCAGGGCACGCCGCCGGCCGAGGCCGAGGCCCGCGCGCTGGCGCTGATTGCGCTGGTGGGGCTGGCTGGCTTCGAGCAGGCGCTGCCGCGCAGCCTGTCGGGCGGGATGGAGCAGCGCGTGGCGATTGCCCGCGCCCTGAGCCACAACCCGGACGTGCTGCTGCTCGATGAGCCTTTTGGCGCGCTGGATGCGCTGACGCGCGAACGGCTGGGGGCCGAACTGCTGCGGATTTGGAACGCGCGCAAAAAGACCGTGGTGCTGGTGACGCACTCGATCAGCGAGGCGCTGCTGCTGGCCGACCGGGTGGTGGTGCTCAGCCCGCGCCCCGGCCAGGTGCGGCTGTCACTCGCCGTGCCGCTGCCGCGCCCGCGCGAGATCGAGATGGAATACCTGCCCGAGTTCGGCGCGCTGGCACGGCGGCTGCGGAGCGAGATCGAGTAGCCGCGCGGCCCCCACCTACGGCCGACTCTTTCACTCGGCCTTGAGCATAGACAGATAGTGCTGGCGCAGCTTGGCCACCTTGGGCGCCACGACGACGCGGCAGTAGGGCTGTGAGGCGTTGGCCTCGTAATAGCCTTGGTGGTAGTCCTCAGCGGGGTAGAAGGGAGGCAGGGGCGTGACCTCGGTGACAATCCGCGCGGGCCAGACGCCCTGGGCGGTGAGGTCGGTGATGACCTGCGCGGCGACCGCCTGCTGCTGCGGCGAGTTGTAGAAGATGACCGAGCGATACTGGGTGCCGACATCGGCGCCCTGGCGGTTGAGCGTGGTCGGGTCGTGGGTGGTGAAGAAGACCTCGAGCAGGGCGCGCAGGCTGATGACGGCTGGGTCGAAGGTGATCTGCACGACTTCGGCGTGGCCGGTGTAGCCGGTGCAGACGGCTTCGTAGCTGGGCTGAGCGCCGCGACCGCCGGCGTAACCCGAGACGATGCCGGTGACGCCGCGCAGTCGTTCGAAGACGGCGTCTAAACACCAGAAACAACCGCCACCGAGGGTGATGGTGTCGGTGGCGGCGGCGGGTTGGACGTTGGACATGGGGGTCTCCTCTTTGGGGGTGCTACCGGTACTGGATTATATGTATATCACGGTCATCTTAAGGGGGCATTACACAGGTGAATAGGGCGGCCGGAGCCTGAAGGAAACGCTGCGCGAGAGAAAAAGAGACAGGTAAGACAGGGCTAGGAAAGGATTGGATGGCTGTGGCTACCACAAACAAAAACCGGGCGGTCTGCTTGACACAGACCGCTCGGTTTTGTTTAGTGTCGCGCCACAAAAGTTTAGCGGCCCGACACTATGGCGCGGGAGGCGCCGTGGGCGGAAGCGCGTTTTGGTCCTTGCGCGGCCGGCGGGTGACCCGCAGGAACACGCGCAGGATGATGTAGAGCGGGACGAAGATCACCAGCAGCAGTGGCAGCGTGCCGACGACGAAGCGGATCAGGAAG
>JBBRZY010000746.1:0-2820 GCA_038252885.1 Anaerolineales bacterium
GAGGCCGCGTGGGTGGCCGGTCGCCCGAACCGCCGGCCGAAAGCGTGCTCGGCGGCAAAGAGTGGTGTCAGCGCGACTGGCAGATGAAGTCTGGGTCTTACCGCCAGGCGCTGAACGGCGCTAACCCGGGAGGGCCGGCGGTTTCGATGAGGCGCGGCTGTTGCGCGCCGCCAAGATGGCGGTCGGGCTGCTGCCTAAGAACATCAAAATGGCGATCTCATTGAGCAGGCCGCCCCAGTGTCGCGCGGCCGGCCAGGCGGCCAGGTCACCCGCCACCCGCATCACTAACGCCAGGTGCAGCAGTCCTAGATGGACATAGAAGCGCGGATGATAGCGCATGGGCTGGCCCGTCACGGCCGGCAGAATAATGGGAGCATGCCCGAACACCATTGAGAAGGCGTAGCCTAACAAGATCGTGTGCAGCATGGCGTCGTAGCACGGGCCGCCGCCAAACCGCGCCGCTGCGAACGCCCACAACCCGCCCCCGACCACCAGCCAGACATAGCCGGGCAGTAGACATAGCGCGATGAAGCGCGTCAGGCCGGTTTGCCGCACCGTGCGCCGGGCCAGATCGAAGCGCAACAGCCAGAGACCCAAGCCCACCAGCCCCAGCCCGGCCCCAGCCAGCCCAAGGCTGGGCAGCCCCAGCGTCAACCCTAAGCCGGCGATAAACAGCGCTATCACCACCAAGAAACTGGCCCGGGCCACAGGAGCAGCAGCCGGGCCAGTTCCAGCCGCACGCCGGCGATGGTGAGCACCAAAAAGCCCACCCACCACGGCGCCGCCTGATAGACTGGCCGCCCTAACGCCCACAGCCCGTTGCCCACCAGCCAGCTCAAAGCCCCAATCCCCATCACGACGTGCGGCCAATTCAGTTGGCGGCGGTTGATGTCGGCAAAAATGCCCACGAGTGCCAGGCTGCCGGCCGCGATCAAGCCCCGCGCCAGCGTGGCCGGCAACCCAATCAATAGGGCCAACGCGCCCTACGCGCTGAATAGTGGGGCCAGGTAGGGCCAGAGCGTGCAGGTAATGTTAGACAGCGCCACGGCGCGCTCCAGGGTGATGAGCGTCCCTAGAAAACCGCAGATCATCAGCGGGCCGTGATTGGCGACCCAGCTTGGTGGCCCCGGTGGGATCGCCCAGCCCAGACGTACCAGCCCCGCCCACAACCCGACCAGCAAAGCCGCCGCTGCCAGCCCCAAAAAACGCCGGGCGCAGCCTGGCGCCTGGTGCACCCCCTCTCAGCTCGGCCGTCAGGCGCAGATCCGGCTGGCCGAGGCCACGCCGCTGCTGCCGATTGGGCCGCTTCATTGGCCGCCAGCCGGCGGAACCTGGCTGCTCTGGCTAAGCAAGCGCCGGAATTGAAGATCACACCTGATAGCTGCGGTAGGCACCTGCGGCGCGCCGAGCTTCGTAGCATGACCCTCCCCTTGATCCTTAGGCGGGCTGGTTTGCACGGGGCTTTCCTCGTGCTGTGTCTGGTCTGAGACCCATATTCCAACCATAGCCCGCTCTAGGCCGGCTCGCATTGATCCAGGTCAATCACCAGCCCGGATCGAGCGGTCGCGTTTTCACGCTTTTTTCATAACGTCGGCCTGGCCTTCGATGCGAAATCGAGGCGCCGCCCTATACAGTATTAGTGGAGATTAACCAGAATGGTTCCATACACCATCCTTCAAGTCGTTGACAGCTCGGTGCACGCTGCTGCCGCGGTGGACCTCATCGCCTCGCTGCCCTGGCCCGTTGGCAGCCAGGTCGTCCTGCTGCCTGCCAGCAGCGAGGCGCTCCAGGCCCAGCATCTATGGTCAGCCGCTGCGCTGAGTCGCGCCCGCGCCACCCTAGAGCAGCGCGGCCTGCGGGTGACCTGCCAGGGGACGCCCGCCGATGGCGGCCGGCGCCGGCGCAGCGTGGCCCAAGACTGGCAGCCCGACCTGATCGTCATGGGATCCAACCATCTCCGGCCGAAAGATCGCGGGCAATGGCAAGGCCTGGGTGAACAAATCATTGATCAGTCTCAATGGCCGGTATTGGTTGCGCGCGCGCCCTTCGCTGGGCTGCGGCGAATACTACTGGCGGTGGATGGCTCGCTGGCCAGCCAAGCGGCGATTGAAGCCCTGGCGAGCCTTGCCCTTCCGGCAAACGCAGAAATATACGTCCTGCATGTCGTGACGCCCGATCCCCTGGAGGCGCTCACGGTTCCGGGGTGGCCCGCTGGCGCCCGCCTCGTTCCACCGGGGCTCTCGCTCCGGAGTATCGCCGCCTGGGACAAACATCAAAAGCTCGAACGAGATCAGCAGGCTCAGGCCGTCGTTGCCGATGCGGTGGCCAGCCTGACCTCCGTCGGGCTGCGCGCCCGGGGCCATATCGACTACGGCGACGCCGCCGACCTTATTCTGCACCATACCCGAACGCAAAAGATAGACCTGACTGTCGTCGGGGCGCGTGGCCTGGGCGCCGTGCGCGGTTGGCTGCTGGGGAGTGTGTCTCGGCAGCTTGTTCAGAAGGCGCGTGGCTCGGTCTGGGTTATCCGTTAAGTGGAGCAGAATGGTGTCGCGCCTGGGAAACAGTGCGTGGTGATTCAAGCTTGACGATCAAGGCGCAGGTCAGCCGCGCCGGCCCACGGCTGGACAACAGCGTTGTGACGGATCACAAGTCCGGCCGAAGCAGACCCGGCCCGCCCCCTGTCGGCGCGGCTGACTCAAGGGCTGCCTGGGCGGCGAAAGGATTGAATAGACTCTATTGAGATTGAATTAAGCTTCCGATGTGCTTGCCTAGGCAACGCTCAAGACGAAACCGAAGGAACGGTGGCCACGACGGGCC
>JBBRZY010000747.1:0-2807 GCA_038252885.1 Anaerolineales bacterium
AGCAGCGTGCACATCTCGGGCGCGTTCAAGCCCATCCACAACCCCAAGCTCGACCAAATCTGTTCAGCTGAAATTGACAGCCCGGTGGCGGTTGGCTGCCCACCGGCCAACAGCCAGGCATACACCGTCTCGGGCGCGGCGGCCGGCGTTTGCGGGGCGATCAGGCTGAGGCCAGGCTCTGGCCCGAGGGGGAAGTGCAAGTCTGGGGTGGCCAGGCTGCCGCGCAGCCGCATGAAGCCGCAGTCGCGCAGGCTCACGGTATCGAACAAGCGGCCGTCGGCGGCAGGCGCAGCTAGTTTCAGCAGCGCGACCGACTTCTGCGTGCCGGGGACAAGCTCCCACGGCAGCACCAGCCGGCCGCCGGGCTTGAGCTGAGCGTACCAGGCGGGGGCAATGTCCCAGGCGCTGACGGTGAGGATGAGGTGGTCGTAGGGCGCGGCGGGCGGGTAGCCCAGCGCGCCGTCGGTACAGAGGGCACGCGCGTTGGCGACGCCGGCCGCCGCGAGATGCGCGTTGGCGGCGGCCACAATGTCTTCATCGATATCGAGTGTAATGACGGCGCCGGTGGGGCCGACCAGGTGCGCCATGAGGGCGGCGTTGTAGCCGGGGCCCGCGCCGATTTCGAGCACGCGCTGGCCGGGCCGCAGCTCCAACTGTTCGAGCATGATCGCCATCATCGAGGGCTGCGACGAGGACGAGATGGGGTGCGAGCCGTCGGCCGAGAACTTGGTGGCGATGGCGTCGTCGCGGTAGACCTCGTCCAGCGGGCGGTCGGGCAAGAAGTGGTGGCGCGGCACGGCGCGGAAGGCATCGGCCACGGCCGGCTGCGTCAGCGCGCCGTTGGCCTGGAGCTGCGCGATCAGCGTTTGGAGGCGCTCGGCGATGGACGGCATGGGGCGCGACCTAGAGCGCCGGGCCGGTGAGCTTGCCGAGCTTCATGCCGATCTCGCGCCACTGGATTTTGGAGAGGCCGAGCTTCTGGCGCAGGTGGGTGTCGTCCATGCCGGCGCGGCTATCGCGCACGGCGCAGGTCCAGCGGCACATGTCGAACGAGATGCGCTTGCTCAGGCCGGCGGCGTCGGCCAGGTCGTGCAGCAGATATTCCAGGCGGCGCGGCGACCAGGGGAAGAGCTTCTCCTGCGGCGCGTATTGCGTCAGATATTGCTGATAGGCCGGCACCCAGCCAGGTTGGAGCGCGAGTTTGCGTTCCTTGTAACGGTGGCGCGGGTCGGGGTAGCGCACCCACAGCACCGGCTCGGCGGGGTTAGAGAGGTCCACGTGGTTGGGCACCAGCTTGAGGACTTCACCCTTCTTGAGGCCGGTGTCGAGCAGCAGCCGGAAGAGGACGTAGGCGCGCGGGTCGGGCTTTTCCTGGTGGCGCAGCGCGTCGGCGGCGGCCAGCGCGGCCTCGACCTCGGCCGGGGCCAGCACTTCGGGCAGGGGGCTGAGCACGGTCTGTTGGATGAGGGCGGTGGCTGGGTCGCTGCCGAGCGCGCCGCTCTGGTGCAGCCAGCGGAAGAACGACTTGAGCGAGGTGACGCGGCGCGAGTAGGTTTTGGGGCTGACCTTTTGGGTGGTGCGCTGCCATTGCAGCCACTGGTCGAGGTCGCGCGTGCCGATCTGGTTGAGGCTCTTGTAGGCGCCGATGTAGGCGGCGGCTAGATTCAGGTCGCCGATGAAGGCTTTGACGGTGTTCTCCGGCGTGCGTTCGCGCTGGAGGTGGTCTTGCCAGGATTGAATACCGGCCGTCAGCGAGGCGATGGGCGTGACGGTGTTGGCCTGGAACCGAGGGGGCGCGTCGGGCGCGGGGGCCGGCGCGGCGGACGGTTGGGCGGGCGCTTCGGGCGCGGGTGTGGAAAAGAGGGGCAGTTGTTCGCTCATGGCACCTCCTCCGGGCGGCGATTAGAACGGATGGACGTAATGCTATGCGAAATGGGGCGACAAGTCAAACCACAGCGCCGGGCGCAACGCCTATTTCTTGTTCTTCTTGCCGCTCTCGGCGTAGCCGCTCGGGCGCACGATCTGCTTGGCGTCTTCTTTCGCGTATTTGAACGCCCCCTGCAGGGCCTTTTTGAGGACCGGCAGTTTGACGTCTGACAGGCGTTTAATGTACAAGCAGCCGCCGCCGAGCGAGTGCTTGCCGAGGTCTTTCAGCAGTTCGGCGTGCAGCGGCCAGCCGCCGATGGTGTAGAGCGTCAGGGCGGCTTTGCGCGGCGCGAAACCAATGAAGAACCAATCGCCCTCGCGCCCGGTCTCGTAGATGTAGTGAGCGTCGCCAAAGCCGATGATGCTTGGCCCCCACATTTTGGCCGGCAGCTTGGTCACGGTCCGCAGCAGGTCGAGCAGCACTTGGGCGTCGGCGCGCTTCTTCGCGTCGGGCAGGGCGGCGACAAAATCATCCACGCTGACCTCGGTCTTCTGTGTTTTGTTGGGTGCGGCGGGCATGGGCGGGGCCTCCTTTTGTAAACGCGGCAGATAGTTGCCGTGACGGCTGATGCGCCAATGCCCGCATTGTAGTATATTTGTTCTAAGCGTGCTAGTAGATTGTCACACTGGGAGCATTTCAGTCTGGGGGCCAATTTTGTAAAAGGCTCGGTGGCGGCAACGTCGAGATAGGTTCTCACCGCAAGGGGAGGTTGTGAAATGTCGTATCTGACCGAAGGAAATTTTTACCAGGGGTAGGTGGGCTTGCCCACCTACCCCTGGTAAAAATTTCTGGCTGGCCCAAAACGGCAGCGGCCCGAATGGGCGTGTAAACCCGCTGGCGGCAGGGATAGGCGCGCCGGTCAGTCAATCACCCCGGCGGC
>JBBRZY010000748.1:0-2799 GCA_038252885.1 Anaerolineales bacterium
GCTCGCGCCCGACGTGCCGGGCCACGGTATTCGCCTGGCGGACGCGGCCCGGCAGCAGTACGCCCAGCCGCACATCACCGACGTCAGCGGCCAAACGCCGCCCAGATCCATGCTGACCGAGGCGGGCTGAGGCCCGCCCCACTCACAAGGAAAACGCTCACATGCCCGCCTATAGCGCCTTATCGGATGAGCAAGTGCAGTCCTTTCTAGACAACGGCTATCTGGTCGTCAAGCAGTGCATTGACCCCGACTTTGTGAAGCGCTGGGTCGACCGCGGCTTCGAGCGGCTGGGCTATGACCAGCACGACTCCACCACCTGGAAGAAAAACATTTTGTGGATGAAGAACGAGAGCGAGGCGGCGATCAAAGAGGTGGCCCCGCGCGCGTGGGCGGCGCTGCTGGACGTGGTAGGCGGCGAGGACCGGCTGGAGACGCAGGTCGTGGACACGCCGGCCAAGTACTACCCGATTAACTCATTCAACTGGTCGGATGCGCTGATTGTGAACTTGCGCAACGGGCATGACAAGCCCTGGCAGCCGCCCTCGGCGCAATCGAACGGCTGGCACAAGGACGGCGGCTACTTCCGGCATTTCCTGGACAGCCCGGAGCAAGGGCTGCTGACGATTGTGTGCTGGACGGATATGCTGCACCAGGGCGGCGGCACGTTCATCGCGCCGGACTCGGTGGGGGTGGTGGCGCGCTATCTGCGCGACCACCCGGAGGGCGTGCCGTTCGACGCCATCGATAATCAGCGGCTGATGAGCGAGTGCACGCGCTTTGAGGAGCTCACCGGCGAGGCGGGCGACTTCATCATCCTGCACCCCTATATGATGCACGCCTCGTCGCCGAACGTGCTGGGGGTGGCGCGCATCGTCTCCAACCCGCCGGTGTGGTTGAAGGAACCTATGAACTTCCATCGCGCCAACCCAGACGACTACTCGCTGGTGGAGCGCGGCACGCTGCTGGGGCTGGGGGTGGACCACTTTGACTTTCAGCCGACGGCCCCGCGCGACGGCATCTGGTGGCCGATGGAGGGCGAGGGCCACTATGCCCGCGCCGAAGAGAAAGCCAAGGGCTGGGTGGGGAACAGCAACTGACGCGCGCGGGCAGGGCGGTTGGCGGCGGAGGGAGCAAAGCAGGCGGGCATGGCGGGTGAATTGATTCTGCTGGTGGACGACGAACCGAATATCGTGGAATTGGCGCGGCTGTACCTGGAGCGCGAGGGCTACCGGGTGGCGGCGGTGGGTGACGGCCGCGCCGCGCTGGAACGGGTGGCGGCCGAGCCCCCGGCCCTGATGGTGCTCGACCTGATGCTGCCGGGCGTGGACGGCTACGAGGTCTGCCGTCAGGTGCGGGCGAAGTCGGATTTACCGATCATCATGCTGACGGCGCGGGATGAGGACATCGACAAGATCGTTGGGCTGGAATTGGGCGCGGACGACTACTTGACCAAGCCCTTCAACCCGCGCGAGTTGGTGGCGCGCGTCAAAGCCATCTTGCGGCGCAGCGAGCGGGCCGCCAAGGCAGACGGGCAAGCGGTGAGGGTCGGGGATGTGACCATTGATCCGCCGCGGCGCGAGGTGACCGTGGCGGGCAAGCCGGTAGTATTGCGCACCAAGGAGTTCGAGCTCTTGCTGGCGCTGGCCGAGCATAGCGGCCTGGTGCTCACGCGCGAGCAGTTGCTCAACCTGGTCTGGGGCTACGACTACTTGGGGCAGACGCGCACGATTGATGTGCATGTGGCCCACCTGCGAAAAATCTTGGCCGGCAGCCGGGTGAGCATCGAGACGCTGACCGGCGTGGGGTACAAATTGACTACCCAATAAACCGGGCCAGTGGGCGCGCGCGGGGCGCGCCAGTTGCCCGTGAGCCACTTGGCTCCAATATAGATTGCAGGAAGCGTTGGCCCATGAAGTTTCAGAGACTCGCTGCCGCAGCCTTGGTCCTGGCACTCAGCGCGTGTGACGCGGCCGCGCCGGGCCGCACGCCCACGCCCGCCGCAGCCACGGTGGCCGCCACCGCGCCGGCACCGACCGAGACAGCCGCGCCACCGACAACGGTCACGAGCACAGCCGGAGCAGCAGCGCCTAGCCCCACGAGTCAATCAGCCACCGCGCCACCGCCGGAGGCCACAGCCACGGAGGCGGCGACGGTAATCGACAGCGCGAGCTATGTCACCGACATGCAGGAATATCCGGTGCCAGCCGGCTCGCACCCGCATGACGTGGCGCCGGCCCCGGATGGCGGGGTGTGGTACACCGCCCAAAACCTGGGCGCCTTGGGCTGGCTAGACCCGGCGACGGGCGAAACACGCCACATCCCGCTGGGGGCAGGCTCGGCGCCGCATGGCGTCATCGTCGGGCCAGATGGCGCCGCCTGGATCACCGACGGCGGCCTGAATGCGATTGTCCGGGTGGACCCAGTGACGAGCGAGGTGGTAATTTTTCCGCTGCCGAGAGGGGGCCGGGCCAACCTCAACACCGCCGCGTTTGATACGCAAGGGCAGTTGTGGTTCACCGGCCAGAACGGAATCTATGGCCGCCTGGACCCGGCCACGGGCCAACTGGAGGTGTTTGAGGCGCCGCGCGGCCGCGGACCCTATGGGATTGACGCGACGCTCACCGGCCTGGTGTTTTTCGCCTCGCTGGCGGGCAGCTATGTGGGCCAGATCGACCTGGAGAGCGGCGCGGCCAGCGTGCTCGAACCGCCGACGGCTGGTCAGGGCGCCCGGCGGGTGTGGGCCGACGCGCAGGGCGGCGTGTGGGTCAGTGAGTGGAATGCGGGGCAAGTGGGCCACTA
>JBBRZY010000749.1:0-2798 GCA_038252885.1 Anaerolineales bacterium
GCCTCGGCCCCGGCGATCACGATCAACTGCTCCATGACCTGCCCGCGGGCGGCGGCGATGGTCACCAACTCCTGCTTGATCTTGGCTGCATCCATCTCAGGCTCCTCTACTATCGGGCGCGGCGCAGGCCAGGCCAGCTCGAACTCCGGCCGGCGCGACTGCACGTCAGCCACCAGCCGCCCCACGCCGCTGCCATTTAGGTTGTGCTGCGACCAGTTGACGCCATAGGTAAACACGCTCGCCCCCAGCACGTAGGGGTCTAGCAGCAGTTCGGCGTCGAGCTCCAGCAGGTAGGCGGCGTAGGCCTCGGCCGGCCGGCGCGGCTCGTTGGCCCAGGCGCGGTCCACCCCGGCGATGTTCTCCCAGCCGCACTCGGTCAGCAGCACCGGCAAGTCGGGGAAGCCCATCTCCGTGAAAATCTCGTTGTCCTTGCGATGCCGCAGGGCGTAGAACTCATTGAGCGGTCCATACGAGTGCCGCCCCAAGATCGCGCCATACTTGGCGACGGCCGCCAGGACTGGCCGGTAGCGTAACCAGAGCGGGAAGTCCGGCGACCCCACACTCCAGTTCCCGACCACGGCCGTGCGGTGGTAGTCCTCATGGATGATGCGCACCAGCTCGGCCAGGAAGGCGGCGGCGTAGTCCATTTCCGCCAGTGTGAGCACCACTGGCTCGTTGGGCGTGGGCACCAGTTGCGCCCACGGGTTGAGCGGCAGCCAGTCCGCGTACCAGAGTGACGCATAGCGGCGGGCGTCTAGCACCGGGTCGCCTGAGTAGCCATCGCGGGCGGGGTCGGTCGGGTTCCAGGCGTTCTCGTAATTGCGCGCCACGAAGAACAGCCCCCGCGTCACTTCGCCCGGCGGCCCGATGTTGATGCCGAGCGCGGCGCTGGGCTGGCCGCGTGTAAGCCAGTCGGTTGCGTCCGCGTCGCCCTGAATGTTGAGTTGCGGGCCAACCTTCCCGCGTGCCCGGACCGTGACGGGGTGGGCGGCCACGGTGGGTGCCAATCCGAAAGCAGCTTCCAACTCGGCCTCCGTTCCATCGAAGACGTTCAGGTCGATCGCGCGCTGGTACGGCGGCCGCCGCCCATTGTCGCCGGCGAACTGCCAGATCAGCATGGGCCCGCCGACCGTCGGCTCGCGCGGCACGCGCGAGCCGGTGTAGGGCTCGGAGCGCAGCGGCAGCGCCACGGTGCCCGGCACCCAGAAGCCATAGTCGCTGACCCACTTTAGATACTTCGTGTAGCGTGGCCGGTTGCCGCCAAGCAAAATGTTAAGCGATGTGTTGCCGTACAGCAACAGTGGCAGGCCACAATGCGCGTCGTAATAATCGCACCATGCGCGCACCATCGGCTCAGTCACGCCCCTGGCCTCGATGTCAAGAGCGCAAACGCTGACAAGCCCGTCGATCAAGAGACTGAGGAACACATCGCACTGACGGACGGGATCAAAGAATTCAATCTCAGTGTCATGGTGCAAGATCGCGTGGTACCCGCCGCGGCAGTGGAAGTCGGCGCGTGCCGCCTCGACTAAGTGATGGGGATAGAGCGCGTCCGATCGATAGCCGATCGAGACGCGGCCGAAGACGAAGCGCAGACCCTGCGCGAACCACGCCGAGAACGGCAGGTTACGTAATTGATTATCGCTGAAGTCAACGCCAACAATCCTGGGCATTAGTTGGCCGAGACCTTGATCTACATGGTCAGATACTCCTGAGGGCCACAGCATAGTCTGCACTCCCCGCCGCCCTGTTCTTGATGACCGTCACGCCCCCGTCCAGGAACATGGCGAAGTCTGCGCCAGCATCAGTTCCCCAGTTGAATGACCCCGAGATGGCGTTGACGCTGCCACCACCGCCTCACTCATTCGCCGCCACACGAATTTGCACCAGCCCGGCCCGCCCGTCGATAATGGCCTGCACCGTCACCAACCGGCAGCAGTGCCGCGCCAAGATGGGCAGCAGCGCGGCCCACACCTCGGCCTCGCACGCCGCGACTCGTTCAGCGCGGGCCTGCGCCTCCCGCTCGCCCTCGGATGTGTCGTCGTTCGGCGGCATGGCGGCTACACCTGATACATGAAGCTCAGCACCAAAAAATCGCCGTTGCCCCAGGTGTGCGGCACCGTCGGGCTGGCGCTGGCCCCGCTGGAAAAGATGGCGCGCAGCTTGTCGGTCGTGTCGTCGCCCCGGCAAATGCCCACGTAGTCGGCCACACCTATGTCGAGCGCGTGGGCGCTGCCCACCACAAACCGGCCTGTGCCGCCCATCGCCAGTGGCAGCGTGAACTGCCAGGTGCCGGTGCCAAAGGTCGTCGTGCTGCCCATCTTCACCAATATCCACACCAGCACCACATCGCCCAGGCGCGCATACCGCGCTTGCAGCGTGCCGTTGCCAATGGCCGGGTTGCTGCCGGTGCCGCTCCACGTCGGCGCATAGGTGGTCGCCCGCACCCAGTTGCTGCCGCTCACGTGGCCGGTGAGGCTCAGGTCGCCGTTGAGCGTCAGGCCGGCAAAGGTGGGGCTGGCGCCGCTATGCGTGTCTTGCGGCGTGCTCAGCGTGACGCTGCCCGCGCCGTTGGTCACGCTCACCCGATTGCTGGTGCCGGCCAGCGCCGCCAGGGTGTAGCCGCCGCCGTTGCCGATGGGCAGTTGGCCGTTGCCGGGCGCGGCGCTTAGGCCGGTGCCGCCGCGACTGACGAGCAGTGCGCCGGTCGTGGCGTTGGCGTTCGCCAGGTCCAGCGCGCCAAAAGCAAAGGCTGCTGCGGACGTTGCGCGCAGCGGTTGGCCGGTGGTCAGGCCGGA
>JBBRZY010000750.1:0-2788 GCA_038252885.1 Anaerolineales bacterium
CCCACCAACAGCCCGATCGAGGTGCTCAACCTGCAAATCTACATCAACGACGCCGGCGCGCCGTAGGGGCCTAGCCCCGGCCGAGTTACGATTGACGCGCGCATCTGGGGATGCTGCGCGAGGGGACTCGGGGGACTTAAAAACGCTAACGCCACACGAACCTGGCTGACTTGCCACGCGCCGCCCAGAAGCCTCCGCCTACCCACCCCTCCCCCCATTCCCCATCGGGATAATTCGTGTTAAAAGCCCTCCGGCCGCTGGCCGCCCTGGGATATTATTTCCCTGTGTTTCCAGTTTTAGCCCAACTCGGCCCCTTCACGTTTCACACCTACACCGTCCTGATTGACCTCGGCCTGGCCGTGGCCCTGGCCGCGCTCTACTGGCGCGCCCCGGCCGGCCGCGGCCCGCGCTGGCTCGACGCTGGGCTGGCCGCCAGCGTCGGCGGCTTCATCGGCGCACGGCTGGTGTTCATCAGCGTCAACGGCGACTTCTACTTTCCGCACATCGATGAGGTGCTGCAAGTGTGGCGCGGCGGGCTGGCCTGGCCGGGCGCGGTGGCCGGCGCGTTATTCGGCGCGTGGGTTTACACCCAGCGCCGCCGCGAGCCGCTGCCGGCCATCCTCGACGCGCTGGCGCTGCCGCTCGGCCTGTTCGCGCTGCTGGGCTGGGGCGGCTGCCTGGCCGGCGGCTGCGTCTACGGCGTCGAAGTCGCCCCGGGCCAACTGCCCGCCTGGCTGACCACCACCGCCCCCGACCTGTTCGGCCTGAGCGTGCTGCGCTTCGCCACTCAGCTCGTCGGGCTGGCGTGGAGCGCACTGGCGCTGCTGGCGCTCTGGCTGCTGGCGCGCGGTCCCGCGCGAAACTGGCGCGCCGGCGCATTGGGCACACTCTCGCTCACCCTGGTGGCGCTCGGCCTGTTCGGGCTGAGCTTCACGCGCGGCGAGCCAACCATCCTCGTCTCCGGCCTGCGGATCGAGACCATCGGCAGTGGGCTGGTGCTCCTCGGCGCGCTGCTGGCCTGGCTGCTGGCCGTGCTGCGGCCCGCCGCGCCCGTGGCCGCCACCATAGAAACCAATTCACCGATCAGCGCCGCGCCACCAGACCAAGCCGCCAACACATGACCATCTTAAAATTGGGCCTGGCCCAAATCAACACCAAGCTGGGCGACATTCAAGCCAACCTCGACCACCACCTGACATTGATCGATCAGGCCGTGGCCCAGGGGGTGCAGTTGCTGGTCTTTCCGGAGCTGTCGCTGACCGGCTACGTGCTGCAAGACCTGGTGCCCACACTGGCCCGCCACCCCACGCCCGACGACCCGATCTTCGCGCCGCTGCTGCACGCCTCGCACAAGCTCGACCTGGTGGTCGGCTTCGTGGACGAAGACAGCCGCCACCGCTTCTACATCTCGGCCGCCTATCTGAGCCAGGGCGAGGTACTGCACGTGCACCACAAGGTCTACCTGCCCACCTACGGCCTGTTCGACGAGGGCCGCTTCTTCGCCTGGGGCGACAGCATCCGCGCCTTCGACACGCGCTGGGGCCGCGTCGGCCTGCTGATCTGCGAAGACTTCTGGCACGCCTCGCCGCCCTACCTGCTCTGGCTCGACGGCGCCGACCTGATGCTCTTCACCTCTGCCTCGCCCGGACGCGGCATCACCCACGGCGACAAGCTCGAGTCGGCCTGGTGGGTCGAGCACATCAACCGCGCCTACGCCAGTTTGTTCACCACCTTTGTGGCCCACACCAACCGCGTGGGCTTCGAAGACGGCCTGCACTTCTGGGGCGGCGCCACCGTCTTCGACCCCAACGGCGACCTGATCGCCCAAGGCCCGTACCAGAGCGAGGCCATCACCGTGGCGGAATTAGATCTAGGCCAATTGCACCGCACCCGCGCCCGCCTGCCGCTGCTGCGCGACGAGCGCCACGCCCTGGTCCGGCGCGAGATTGAGCGCATCACGGCCGGCAACGACGGCGCGAGCGACAAAGGTTAGCCACCCATGCCCCCCGATCTCTCGCTCACCATCAACGCCGAGCTTACCCGCAGCATCCTGGTCAATTTTCTGCACGACGAGATTCACCGCACCGGCCTCAAGCGCGCGGTGCTCGGCCTGTCCGGCGGCATCGACTCGGCCGTGGCCTGCCTGCTGGCGGCCGAGGCGCTCGGGCCAGAGAACGTGCTGGCCGTGCGCCTGCCCTACCAGACCTCCTCGCCCGAGTCGCTGGCGCACGCCCAACTGGTGATTGACCAGAGCGGCGTGCAGGCCGAGACGTTCGAGATCACCGCCATGGTCGCGCCGCTCATCGCCGGCCTGCCGCCCAGCGAGGCCAAGCGCGGCGGCAACGCTATGGCCCGCGCCCGCATGATCGTGCTCTACGACCGCAGCGCCGCCACCGACGGCCTGGTCGTCGGCACGGGCAACAAGACCGAAATTTTGCTGGGCTACTCCACGCTCTATGGCGACTCGGCCTCGGCCCTCAACCCGCTGGGCGACCTGTACAAGACGCAACTGCGCCAACTGGCGCGGCTGGTGGGCGTTCCGACCCCCATCATTGACAAGGCCCCCTCGGCCGACCTGTGGCTGGGCCAGACCGATGAGGCCGAGTTGGGCTTCACCTATGCTCAGGTGGACCCGCTGCTCTACCTGCTGGTCGATCAGCGCTACCGGCTGGAGGAGTGCGTGGAGGCCGGCTTCGACGCCAAGTTTGTGCAGGCCGTGGCCGACCGCATCCGCCGCAACCAGTTCAAGCGCATGCTGCCGCTGATCGCCAAGCTCAGCAACCGCACC
>JBBRZY010000751.1:0-2782 GCA_038252885.1 Anaerolineales bacterium
GTTGGCCGACAAAACAGGTGGATGAGATGGGTAGCCAGCACAGGGGACGATAAATGAAATCATAAGCGATTGCCGTTGGGCGCCTGCCGGTCACCACCCCGCCGCCCGCCGGCCATTCACCGACAGGCATGGCCGAGCTAGGGTCTCCCCAATTCAACCACCTGGCTGAGCGGCGACGATCCTTCGGCCTCAGTTGTTTGGCCGCCGATCGTTAAGCTGACCGGCGAGTCGGCCGCATACGGCAGCAGCACGGCCTCCACCTGACCGCCGCGCTGGTACAGGTCGGCCACCAGCCCGCCCGCCGCCTGGATCAGGCTGTCGGTCGGCGGACGGTCGGCAGCGACGGCCTCCGCGGGAAAGACCTGCGGCGCGGCGGCGAACGGAACCTGCACCACGATCTGGTCCGCGCTGCGCCAGGCAGCCAGCAGCGGCTGATTGAACGCATAGGCAGCTTGCCACGCCTGGGCGGCGTCCAGCGCGCCGGTGTGCGGCTGGTAGGCATACCGGAGTAGGTGCTGGTCCTGATCGGTGACGCCCTCGCCATCCTCATCCGTCACTTGGCGCACCAGCAGCAGCTTGAGCGTGTTCATACCGCCTAGGCCCTGCAGTCCGTGCGTCAACAGCGTCAGGCCAGCCCCGCCGGACGAAACATCACTCCAATACATCACCGGGTAGAAAAGCTGGCGGCGATAGGTGCTATCGCCTGCCACAATCGGAGCGTCGTCGAGGGCGTGGTTGAAGGCCATCCAGCCCAGGTCATCGGTCCGGGCGGCGGCGCGCAGCGTGGTCGGGATTTGCAGCACCGCGCTGGTATCCGGCAGCGCGTGCAAGTCCAGCGTGACCTCAATCGTCGGCTCGCCGGCGCGCAGCGTCACTGTCTTAGTGACGGTCTGACCGCCGAGGACAAACACAGCCTGCGCGCGCGCCAGCAGCGGGCCGGCGGCCAGCACGGTCAGCGCGGCACTCGTCTCACTTTCGCGCGCCTGAATGTCGCCGAACCGGGCGCCGTAGATGTCGCCGGTGTCGGTATAAAACAGCACCTCATCGGCCCCGGCAATGACCAAACTCGGCCCGCCCGCCAGTGACAGATCGCTGAGCGTGCCGCCGCGCGCGCCGTCGAGCGTCACGGAGACCAGGCCGTTTGAGAGAGTGACCGCATCATCGGTCACAACCGCCGTCGCGGGGGACGCGCTCGGGGGCGGGGGGCTGTCCAGCGCCGCATAGCCCACGGCCGGCACCGGCGCGACCCGCACCGCCAGGCTGTCGGGACTGATTATTTGTGTGTCGGCGGGCAAGTCGGCTGGGCTTAGGCCAGGCCCTAATCCGGTCAGCTCGATCACGCCGCCGCGCGGCCACGAACTGGGGTTGAAGACCACCACCGGCGCCGGGACGGCGTTGGTGATCTGGGCCAAGATGGCGGCCAGGTCGTGGGCGGCGGTGGCAAGCGTCGCCTCAAAGCGCGGGCGCTGTGTGCCTTCCCAAACCCGGTCGAAACTGACCGCGCCGATATTGTCGTAGTGCGCGCTCAGCGCGGCGGTGTACCAGGCCGACGACTGCGGTGCGCCGACCATCAGGCCGAACTTGTCGGCGGCCGTCAGGTAGAACTCGCTCTCCTTGTCGGCCACTTTGGCGAACGGCCGCGAGGCATAGAAGCCCTGCCAGATCGGGTTGAGATCAACCGTCCGCTCAGGCAGTGATTGCGTGGCCAGATATTGGAAGGCCGTGTCGGGGTCGGCCATGACCAGGACCGTTCCGGTCGCGGCGGCGTTCCACTGATCCACCAGCTCCGGCAGGTTGGGCAGCGGGTCGATGAAGTCTGACCCCATCGGTATGAAGATGTATTTGCTGGTGGTGCGGGCGAACTCGGTGTCAATCACCGTCCCGAGCGCTGCAATCTGCTCGTCCGCCGTCGCCAGCCGGTGGATGGCATCCCAGGCGGTGGGGTACGACAGGTAACTGACGAGCACGGGCGGCGCGGCGGGCGAGGCCGGGCTGCGCCAGTAGAACGCGTGGGGCAGCGGCTCACAGCCGGTGGCGTCGGGCGCACACCGGAACTGCGAACGGCCGATGAACAGATACGGAACCTCGGTCTGGCCCAAGAACTGCGGGAAGGCGGCCGAGTTGCCAAACGCGTCGGACTGCCAGGCCGTGCGCGGCACGTATTCCGCGCCGAAGGTCGCTGCGATCCAATCCAGCCCCAGTTGTAGATTGCGGTATTGAATGGCCGGGGCCGCCAGGCTGGTTTCCGGCTGCACCAGCCCGCCCCACGCAAAGGTAATTTGTCGCCGCTGGATGGCCTCCGTCAGCGCGGCCCGCTGCTCGGGGTAGGTATCCCAAAAGTGCTGGACGAACAGCACCTGCTCCAAGGCATAGCGGAAGCGCGGCGAGCGCTGCGCCATGTCTAGCGCCGCCAGGATGTTGCCGTCAGCCCGCTTAACGTAGTTGGGAAAGGCCTCGTGCCAATCGGTATCCCAGTGCGAAAAGGGCACAACGAACACTACCCGGTCGGCCTGGGCCATGAGCGCCAGCGTTGCGGCGTCGAGGTTCGGGGCGCTGGGTGCGGGGGCGGTGGGATGATGGGGTGGGGGCGTAGGGCTGGCACAAGCGGCCAGCAGCCCCAGCGCCACAACCACCATCCACTGCCGGGTCAGTGTTTTGGGCATGGGTGCGGCGCGCTAACCCAGCAAGATGGGCAGCAGCACCCCCAGACCGAGGACAAACAACCACAAGGCCGGGGCCGGGGTGCCCACAGGCCGGCGCCGGCGCTGGTCGCGCGCGGCCA
>JBBRZY010000752.1:0-2781 GCA_038252885.1 Anaerolineales bacterium
GCCAGCACCTCGCCCGCCTGCACCGACGCCTGGCGCGCCCCCACTGCCTCCGCCCCGGCCCGCGCCGCTTCTAACGCCGCCCCCGGCCCCGCCGGCCGCGCGCAGACCACAATCGCCAGCCAGCTTTCTGCCGGCTCGGCCGGCACCGGCCCCTGGCAAAATTGCAGCACCGCCGCCACGATCGCCGCGCTGTCCACAAAATAGATGTGATCGTAGCCGGGCAGCTCCAGCCACGTCGCGCGCGGCAAATGCCCCGCCAGGTAGCGCCCCGCCTCCACGCTCACAATCCGATCGTGCGTCTTGTGGATCACCAACGTGCGCGCCCGCACCTGCGGCAGCAGCGGCCGAATATCCACCGCGCGCGCATTCACCAGCACCGCCCGCACCGCCGACGGGCTGGCCGCCGCCCGCAGCAGCCGCGCCCACCACGCCCGAAACTGCTCGTCGGGCGCGCGCAGCGGCGCAAAATTCTCCACCGCCCACGGCCCGCCCCACGTGCGCGGCAATTGCTCCAATTGGCGTTCAAAGCGTTCGGCGCTGTCGGCCCAGGCCGGCGCTTGCCCGCGTTGCACCACCACCGGCGTCGCCGCGTACAAGATCAGCCCCAGCACCTGCTCGGGGTACATCGCCGCCAGCAGCACCGCCGCCGCGCCGCCCTCCGATGTGCCCATCACAAACGCCCGCGTCGAGCCGGCCGCCGCCAGCACACAGCGCGCATCGGCGATGGTCTCCTCCAGCGTCGGCGCCGTCGCCGGCCGATCCGACAGGCCCACCCCGCGCTTATCAAACAAGATCACGCGCAGCCCGCGCCCCAGCGCCTCGAAGAACTGCGCGAACTCGGCGTTGTCCCAGGCCACTTCTAAATGCGAGAGGAAGCCGTGGATGAACAGCACGTCCACCGGCCCCGCCCCCACCACCTGATAGGCCAAGTGCACCTCGCCGTTGGCCGCGTATTGCACCGGCGGCCGCCTGCCCCCGGCCGGCGGCTGAGCCGCGCCCGCCCCCAGCCCCAACTCGGCCGCGCGCCGCACCGCCTGCGCCCGGCTGTTCACGCCCAGCTTGGCGAAAAGCTGTTTGTTATGCCAGCGCACCGTGTCCGGGGCCAGGTGCAGCCGCAGGCCAATCTCGCTGTTGGTCAGCCCCTGCTCCAGTAGTTGCAAAATCTCGCGTTCGCGCGGCTTCAACTCGTCAACGGACGTCATCGGCCTGGCTCATCCTCATGCGATCGCGCCACCCACCCGCCCCCCGCTCGAGGGGTGACAGCCACCCGGTCCGCGCGCTACGCTCTCTCGTAACTTACCCACGGAGCCCATCACATGCGCACTTCCGAGAAAACCCTTCTAGTCTTTGCCGTCTACCTGGTCGGCGCGGGCGCAGCGCTCGTGCTGCTGCCCAACCTCTTGCTCGGCCTCATCGGCCTGCCGCCCAGCACCGAAGCCTGGCCGCGCGTGGTCGGGCTGCTGGCCTGGCTGTTAGCCTTCTACTACTTCCAGGCCGCCCGCGCCGGCCTCACCGCCTTCACCCGCTGGACCGTCATTGGCCGCCTGGGCGCCGGTCTTGGTCTGGCCGCCCTCGTGCTCGCCGGTCAAGCCGGGCCGGGCCTGCTCCTCTTAGGCGGCACCGACATCGCCGCCGCCCTGTGGACCGCCTGGGCGCTCCGCCGCGAAGCGCAGCCCGCCGCCCAGCACCCCAGTCCCGCCCGAGTATAGGCCCAACCCCGCCGCCGCTTCCGTGCCAGGGGTAGGTTGTCGCCCAGCGGCAACCTACCCCTGGTTGTCTCGGCACACCGTCGTAATAAAGCCTGCGCGTGTTCCCCACCGGCCATGCGGCCACGCCAGTGATCTGTCTTTTTCTCTTTCTCTTTCTTTCCTATCAGGGTCCGCACGCTCACCGCACCCCCCACCACAAAGCCAGCCCCGCCAGCATCACCACAAACACCAGCACCGTCAGCGGCAGGCCCACCCGCGCATAATCGCGGAACGTGTACCCACCCGGCCCCATCACCAGCAAATTGCTGGCATGGCTGATGGGCGTAATGAAGGCCGTCGAGCAGCCCAGCGCCACCGCCAGCGCCAGCGCGCGCGGGTCGGCCCCCAAATGTTGGGCCGCCGCAATCGCCACCGGAGCCAGCACCAGCGGCGTAATCTGCGCGCTAATCACCTGCGTCAGCAGCGTCGCCCCCCAATACAGACCGGCCGCCACCGCCAGCGGCCCCAGCCCGCCCAGCGCCGACACCAGCCCACGGCCCAACAGTGCCGCTGTCCCGCTCGTGTTCATCGCCAGCCCCAGCGGCAGCATCCCGGCGATCAGGAAGATCGTGCGCCACTCAATCGCCTCGTAGGCCTCGTTCATCTCCAGGCAGCCGGTCAGCAGCAGCAGCACCGCCGCACTAAACGCGGCCTCCGCCAACGGTATTACATTGGTCGCCGCCACCACCACCGCTGCCGTCGTCACCACCACGGCCAGCACCGCCTTGCGCGAGACCTGCAGCGGCCCGGTGTCCTCCTCCAGCACAATCAGCCCCGGTTCGTCGCGCAGCAGCTTGATCTTCGAGCGCCGCCCTTGCAGCAGCAGCGCATCGCCGAAGCGCAGCGGTATCTCGGCCACCGCGTCGCGCAGCGTCTTGCTCTCGCGCCACAGCGCCAGCGCCCGCAGCTCATATTTCTCGCGGAAGCGCAATTCGTGCAGCGTCGACCCGGCGAAGGCCGAGCGCGGCGCCAGCGTCACCTCCACCAGGCTCACCTGGTCCAACGCCAGCTCGCCCGACCAATTCGGGTCGGC
>JBBRZY010000753.1:0-2773 GCA_038252885.1 Anaerolineales bacterium
GCGTCGGCCGCCCGCTGCGGGCGGCACGGAAGTTGTGGATGGGGGTTGGTCTGAATGAGGCATCGTCAGTGTCCGATTTGGCGCCTGCGCCCTTGGCTAAACTATTCACTCCGATTGTCTCACTCATAGTGACACAGAGGGGCGGGCTGAGGGAAAGTTTGAGGGCACACACCAACAGTGTGCTTAGAAATTGTTTTACTTGGAGGTTTCAGCCTGGTTAGAGTTTTCAGACCGCGGGACTGGCAGGCGGGTTTGGGCCGAGCGGATCAGTCTGGTTCGCCGCGGCGGCCGGAGCGGCGCTTGAGGTCCATCACCTCGGCCTCGCTCAGGGCGGGCACGTCTTCGGTGCGCTCGATCTTGAGGGCCGCGCGCTGGGCGGCGCGCCAGCGGGCCAGCCGGTCTTTGACGCTGGCTTCGTAGCCTTCGGTGGAGGGGCTGTAGAAGTAGGTGCCGAGCAGCTGTGTGGGCAGATATTGCTGGCCGACGTGGTGGCCGGGCTTCTCGTGCGGGTAGACGTAATCCTTGCCGTGGCCGAGGTCGCGGCCGTCGCGGTTGCTGTCTTGCAGGTGGAGGGGCACGTTGGCTTTGCCCTCGGCCTCGACGCGCTGCACGGCTTTGAAGTAGTCGTTGCTGGTGTTGCTCTTGGGGGCGGTGGTCAGGTAGAGCGTGGCCTCGACGATGGGGTAGATGCCCTCTGGCAGGCCGATGTACTCAAAGGCTTGCGCGGCGGCGTTGGCGACGACCAGGCCGTTGGGGTCGCCCAGCCCGATGTCCTCGCCGGCCAGGATGATGAGGCGGCGCAGGATGAAGCGCGGGCTCTCGCCGGCATAAAGCATTTTGGCTAGCCAGTACAGGGCGGCGTCGGGATCGGAGCCGCGCACCGACTTGATGAAGGCTGAGACGGTGTCGTAGTGGGCGTCGCCGTCCTTGTCGTACAGCACGGCGCGGCGCTGGATGGACTCTTGCGCGACGGCCAGCGTGACGTGGATGACGCCGGCGCTGTCGGCCGGGGTGGTTTCGACGGCCAGCTCGAGCGCGTTGAGGGCGTTGCGGGCGTCACCGCCGGCCACGTGGATGAGGTGGGCCAGCGCGTCGTCGGCGAGCAGTACGTCGAGCTTGCCATAGCCGCGCTCGGCGTCGCCCACGGCGCGCAGCAGCAGGCGGCGCACGGCGTCATCTTCGAGCGACTTGAGCTGAAAGATGCGCGAGCGGGAGACGAGCGCGCCGATGACCTCGAAGTAGGGGTTCTCGGTGGTCGCGCCGATGAGGACGAAGGTGCCGTCTTCGACGTGCGGCAGGAGCGCGTCTTGTTGGGCTTTGTTCCAGCGGTGGACTTCATCGACAAATAGGATGGTGCGCTCGTTGTGGAGCTTGCGGCGCTCTTTGGCCTCGGTGATGATCTTGCGCAGGTCGGGCAGGCCGGAGAGCACGGCGCTGATGGAGGCGAAGTAGCTCTTGGTGCTGTTGGCGATGATTTGCGCGAGGGTGGTCTTGCCGGTGCCGGGCGGCCCCCACAGGATGAGGGACGAGAACAGCCGGTCGGCCTCGATGGCGCGGCGCAGCAGGCGGCCGGGGCCGGCGATCTCTTCCTGGCCGACGTACTCGTCCAGGGTGCGCGGGCGCATGCGGGCGGCCAGGGGGGCTTCGCGACTCATGCGTTCTTGCAGGGCGTGATCGAAAAGGTCCATAGCGTAAGTGAAAGTATAGCATGCGGGAGTGGACCTAGAGCAAAGAGAAAGAGAAAGAGAAAAAGGTGAAGCAGGAGGTGTTTTACAATACTGGCGCTCAAGAGCGCTAGGAGGTGGCGATGACGACATGTGCGGAGTGTGGGGCGGTGTGGCTGGATGAGCGGACTTGCCAGGCCGTGTACGACGAGTGCTTGGTGTTGGAATTTACGGACCCCGGCTATGGGGCGGTGCACTTTCTGACGGTCGCTACCTTTATGCTCCAGCACGGGCGCTACAGCGACGAGGCTTTGGCGTGGGTGGTGCCGGCGATGCGCGCCTATTTGGCGGGCGAGACGAACGCAGAGCGGCTGCGACGGGACTCGCGCGTGGAGTTGGGGCAGGGCCAACGCCAATGGTCGGTGGTGCGCAAGCCGGGGGCGCCGCCGCAGCGGGCCGTGGCGTGGGACCACACGCTGGTCGAGGTTGGCGCGCAGGCGCATGATGCGGCGAGCTACTGTGCCGCCATCACGGCGTGGGCGGCGCGGGCCGTGGCGCAGTGGGAGGGTGTGGCGTAACTACGGGCGGCGCAGTAGCTGCCGGGCGGCGCCCCCATGGGTGTAATTCGTGGCTGAGGGTTTTGGTCTGCGCCGGCTTCGTTGGCCGGGGGAGCATTTCAGTTTGTTTGTGAATAGGGCCAGATGACTGTGACCGTCGCAATGGGTTCTCAGCGCAGGTTGGGCTTGTGAAATCAGCTATCTGACCCTAACCCAAATTTTCAGGCCGGACGTGGGCAAGCCCACGCCCGGCCTGAAAATTTGGACGGCTGGCCTAGAACGGCAGCGGCCCGAATGGGCGTGTAAACCCGCTGGCGGCAGGGATCGGCGCGCTGGTCAGTCAATCCCCCCGGCGGCGCGGCGCGCGGACGAGGGCGCGGATTAGACGGAACCCACTCCCCGCGCTGGTGTCTGCGAGGCCGCCGAGATCCTCGCCCCAAAAACTGAAATGCTCTTTTGGCCGGGAGCATTTCAGTCTGGGGGCCAATTTTGCAAAAGGCTCGGTGGCGGCAACGTCGAGATAGGTTCTCACCGCAAGGGGAGGTTGTGAAA
>JBBRZY010000754.1:0-2768 GCA_038252885.1 Anaerolineales bacterium
AGTTCGCGCCCTTGTTCATGTCGTTGACGCGCTCAAGCTCGACGCCGGGGTTGCCGGGCCAGACCGGGATAGTGGGCGAGATGCCGATGGAAACGTCATAAATGGTCATCGTGACTCCTTGGCGTTGGCGAATGCCGCTAGTGTACTACGGGTGGGGCGGAGTCAGTTCGGCCAAGACCGGGGCGGTGACGGTCCAGCCGATGGCGGCGGTCGTGACCACTGCGTCGAGCGGCACAAACTCGAACCAGGTGCGGCCGGGCTTGAGCGGCAGCGGTGCGCCGGAAGCATCAACCAATTGAAATAGGCCGGCGCGCGCGGGCCGCAGCCACTGGGCCTCGAAGGCCTGGCCATCGCGGAAGGCGAGCGCCCGCCCCTGCCCCCAGAACTGAATCTCCAGTGAATAGAAGTTGGAACTCTCGCGGATGTCACTGTACAGGTGGTGGGCGAAGAGCACCACGACGTTGTCGGCCGTCAGCCGGCGGTGGGTTTCGGCGTCGACGTGCCGCACGCCGTCTTGCCAGCGGTGATAGCGGCCATTGGCCGACTCGTAGCGCCAGTCAACGGGCGAGTTGAGGTAGCCGAGGTGGATGGCCGGGGCGGACTGACCGGGCGCGAGCGGAGCAGCGCTGAAGGCCCAGCCGGAAAGCTGCGGCCGTTGGTCGAGGCCAGACTTGGCGGCCTGGGCCCACAGGGCGGGCAACGTGGTGAACAAGGTGTGCTCTAGATCGGCGCAGCCCACGGTCTCGACCGGCACGCGGCAGAGCGGCGGGCAAGTGGCCTGCCACTCGGAGGCGATGACGCGGTCGGCAAAGTCGGACTGTTGCAGGCGCTGCTTGACGCCGCTGCTGGAGCCGGAGAAGACGAAGACGGCGTCGAAGATGGCGGGCAGCTCGAGGTCGATCAGGCGGGCGGAGCGGACCGCGCCAAGCTGGCCGGCGGACTCGCCGTAGTAGATGGCGGTGAGGCGGGTGCCCCAGGCTTCGACGTAGTGCTCGAAGACGACGGCGGCGTGGTCGAGGCCGTATTGCGGGCGGGCGCAGGCCGGCTCGTTGACGATCTTGACTGCCAACGGGCGATGGTCGAGCAGGCTGGGGTCGGCGGGTGTTTCGCCGGTGAGCGGGTTGACGCCAGGGGGCAGGTGGTCAGGCCCAATGCGGCCGGCCGGGGTGGCGGTGGGCTGCGCAGTCGGCGGCGTGGTGGCGCTGGGTGGCTGGGTGACCGCTGATGTAGTCGTAGGGCTGAGGGCGGTCGCAGCCGGCACAATGGCCGTGGGCGCGTGCGTTGGGATGATGAGGGTCGCCGGGTGGGCAGGGGTCGGGCTGGGCGGCAAGCGGGTGGTGCGGCCGGAGCAGGCCACGGGCGCGAGGAAGATCACCGTGAGGAGGAGGCGCAGATAGCGATACATAGGGGAAAGTGTGCCAAGAATTGGTGGGTTTGACAACCAATGGGCGGACGGTTGACGAGTCGGCACCGGCGTCAGCAATACCTTCCAAAACGTCACCCTCGTCACCCGCGCCATAATTGCTCGCGGAAACGTCACCATCGTCACCCGCGCCAGCAATACGATCCAGAATGGCCTGATCTTCATTCGCCGTCACCGAAGCAGGTGTTTCGCTGACTTGGGGGCGTGGGCGGCGGGGGACGGGGACGGTGACGGGCGGGAGGCGCGGGCCGGGCGGCGGATTGGAGATGAAAACGGGGCCGCGCTAGAGACTAGCGCGGCCCCGGTGTGTTTAAAGGGGGTTCGATTAGGTGGCGTGCGGCGGGTTGGGTTCGGGGCCGTCTTGCAGCCCGGTCTGCCGGAGGCCGTCGAAAATTCCGTTGAGGTGGCGCTGGCGATGTTCTTTGAGAAGGGTATTCCAGGCGTCAGCCTCGACCAGGCGATAAAGCGCCTCGCCTTCGATATAGCCGACAATCGCATCGTTCTCTGGGGCCCAGGTGGCCTGTGCCACCGGCAGGTAGGCTGGCGATTCGGTCAAGGCGATGAAACCGGGCAGCGTCAGTAGGCACAGATCGCCGCGCTGGGCAACGAATTTTTGCATCTGGGCACCTGAAAAGTTGGAGCGCACGCGAATTATAACGCAGGCGACGGGGCGCGTCTATTAGGAGTTTCGATTTTCGAACAGGCAACCAGGGAGGGCTAGTGTAATTTCGGAGCCGATGTGTGGAAGAGGTATTGGGGGTCGAAGGAGTTTTAACGCGGCAGGGTGGCAGTCGCGCGTGCGGTGGGTAGCGCGTGGGGGGTTGGATTATGCATCAGGGGCGGATGATAAGCGGCACGAACAACGCGTGGCCGGGCAGCGTGGGCAGCAGCCAGGCTGGAGCCTGAAGGCTGGCGCTCCATTGGCCGGGGCCAGCCGAGCCAGACAGCGGTTGGAAATAGCCAGCGGACCCGCCGTCGTTGAGGCGGAACTGATACCACTGGTTGCCGCCGGCCACGGGCGCGGCCACCGAACCGGCCCAAATGTCGTATTCGGAGGCCAGCGTGGGGCTGAGGGCCAGGGTGTGGGTGGGGGCATGCGCCAGCGGGTCGGCCGTATCCCACACGAGCAGGTCAACGCCCTGCAAGTCGTTGGCGCAAGTCTTAAGTCGCAGCGTGGCGGTTGCGCCGGGCAACAGGCCACCCAGCGGGGCGCGGTAGGCCAGATTGGTACTGTCGTGAGCTAGCTCGGCGGCAACAACGGCGCTGTCGCCCAGGGCGGCGGCGGCGCACGGCAGCGGCGCGGTGGGCAGAACGGAGGCCAGGCGGTGCTGGACGGTGGCATCGG
>JBBRZY010000755.1:0-2764 GCA_038252885.1 Anaerolineales bacterium
CCCTACGCCTTCCCCCGCCGCCGCACCACCGCCAGCACCCCCTGCACCTCACCCACCTGCGCCGCGCGCGTGACGAGCATGAGCGCAATATACACCCCCGCCAGCCCGGCCCACACGGCCAGGCCCAGCACGAGCGATGGCTGCCGCCAGACGAACAGCGGCGCGAAGACCAACGCGCCCAGTGTCGCCGCCACCCAACCCGCGCCGCCGGTGCGCATCGCTTCCAGCGCGCCGCGGCCAAAGCCCAGGCTGTAACCCAGCAGCGCCAGCGCAAACGCCAGCGCAATCCCGGCCGCCTCGCCGCCGCGCAGCAGCAGGGCCGCCGCCGCGAACACCGCCAGCCCGGTCAGCGCCGCCCACAGCTTACGGGCCGGCCGCTTCTCCACCGCCGCCAGGGCAACGCCGGCCCAGGCAATCGGCAGCGGCAGCAGGCCCAACGCCATCAAGCGGATCGTTTCAGCCGCCGGCGCGAAATCCGCGCCAAACAGCACCGGCGGCAGCGGCGTTGCCACGGCCCACATGCCGCCCATGCCCAGCATCAGCAGCATCGCGCCGTAGCGCACCACGCGCCCCAGCCAGACTCGCGCCTCGTCCGGCTTGTGCTCCAGTTGCAGTTGGGTCAGGATCGGCACAAAGGCGTAGGCCACCTGCCCCAGCAGCGTATACATCAGCAGCAGCGCGCCCAGCGCCAGGTCAAAGTAGCCGGTCTGCGCGTGGTCGCCGGTCAGTGCCTCGACCGTGATCGGGCTGATGCGGAACAGCAGCACCAGCGAGAAGTTCGAGAGCGAGAACTTGAAGCCATAGCGCATCAGCGCGCCGGTGGCGTGCTGCGGGTCAGTCAGCGTCACGCGCTCGGCCGCTGCGCGCGGCGGCCAATAGTGCCGCGTCCACCAGGCGCCCAGCGCCAGGAACAACAGCTCGTGCAGCGCCATGGCCGTGAGCGCCAGCGTCAGCGAGGGCGTGCGCACCAGCAGCAGGATGAGCCCCGTGATGACCACCTGCCGCCAGGTTGTTTCGACCGACCACTTGAGCGTTTGCCCCAGCCCCAGCAGCAGCGGGAACGGCCCCATGGACCACACCCGCGCCAGCACCGCCAGGCCGATCAGCACGGCCTGCACCAGTTGCAGCCAGGGCGCGAGCGCCAACGCCACCAGCGTCGCCACCACGCCCAGCGCCAGCCCAATCACCAGGCGCGCGCCGAAGAGCCCACGCACCATGGCCAACACGCCGGCCTCGCCCTGCCCGCGCCGCACCTCCGGCAGGAACCGGCTGAAGATTTCCTGGTAGCCCAGCTCGCCCAGCATTTGCAGGATGGCCGTCAGCGCAAAGGTGTAGGCCAGTTGGCCGTACACCTGCGCGCCCAGCGCGTGCGGCACCAACGCCACGAACACCACACTTCCGACCACTTGCGCGATTTGATTGAAAGCGATGGCCGAAATACTGCGCGCCGCCGCGTGCGAGGCAGCGCCGGAGGCATTGGTAGTCGGAGCGTCGGGCAAGGGCACCTAACTTCTGTCTATTTACTGAATTGGGGGTAGAGCGCCAACATGGCGTTGATCAGCGTCTGGTTGGGCGCGTACAGCCAAAGCGTTTCGCCGTTGGCGGTGAACACGCAGCCGGCCTGATCGTTCGCTTCCCAGCAGTCGCCGTCGGTGCGGGGCACCTTCGCGCCGCGCAGCCGCGCATCCAGATAGTCCCGCAGGGCGGCGGCGAACTGCGGGCCGTCGCGCGGCGTGTCCCACACCCAGTGCGCCGCCAGCGCCGTCTGATCCACGTCCGGCTGGTAGTACACCTGATAGTGGTCGCCGCCCCAGCCGTTGGCCGCCGCCCAGGCAGTGTCATCGGGCAACTCGGCCGCGAAGTCGGCGCCGTAGCCCAAGATCAAGAAGGTCATCCACTCGCCCAGCACATTGTCTTCAATCATGTGCCACTCGGCCGGCAGCGCCTCCGACAGCGCCGTGTCGGTCACCACCTTGGGCGCTTCGCCGGCCAGATACTTCTCGGGATGCAGGATTTGCTCGGTGCTGGCCGGCAGCGTTGCATAGGCCTTATTCACGGACGCCCAGCGGCCCCGGTTGTACAGGTACTGCACGAAGTCGGCGCCGTAGGTGTACGGAAAGTTGATGTCCTGGCTGACGTAGGGCGGCGGGAATTCTTCCGGCAGCGTGAAGTCGGGCGGGTTGTAATTGGCAAAGTCTTTGTAGTCTTGCGGCGTGGCGTACTGGTTCAGCCACTGGTACATCAGCACGGTGGCGTCGCCTTCGACCAGCGCGCGGATGGCGGCGCAGTGCTGCGCGTCGAGCTGGCAGTTGGGGTACACCCCCATCCCGGCGATGTCGAAGTGCTGGTCGGTCAGCGCGTGGTCGAACTCGTGCGAGTAAACAAAGCGCTCCAGCCCGGTGAACTCGTCGCCGATCACGAACATCTGCTTGGTCCACGGAATGTAGAATCCGCCCAGGCTGTCGGACGAGCTGTTGAGCGCGTAGTTGACCAGGTCGTAGGTCGGCTTCACCAGCCCCAGCACGCTCAGCACCCGCAGCTCGTTCTCCAGCCCCGCCCGCCGGTCAGGGTCGAGGATCAGGCCTTTCAGCACATCTTCGACGCGGTCGCGCGAGATCAAGAAGCGCTCGGGCGAGCTCTCAATCGCCAGCCCGCGCAGGTCGGCCACTTGCTCGGCGATCTTGTCCATCTGTCCGGCTTGCGCGGTCTCCGGCGGCGCGAAGGTGGCCGACGGCCGCGGCGTGCGCGTGGGCACCGGCGACGG